>CALMJO010000668.1 GCA_937864375.1 uncultured Spirochaetota bacterium | reverse complement strand
AAAAATAGTTGAACAACGGACCGGTGGGAAGACCATGGGATTCGGGGCGGACATAAAGTCGGTCAAGGAAATCAAGATCGGCGACCTTCTCACCGAGTGCAACACCGACGACCTGATCAAGTTCGGGCTCATCCCGGAGTTCGTGGGAAGGCTTCCCATCATTTCGGTGCTCCAGGAGCTAGACCGAGGGGCGCTCAAGCGCATCCTTGTGGAGCCCAAGAACGCGCTCGTGAAGCAGTTCCAGAAGATATTCTCGTTCGAGGACGTGGAGCTCGTGTTCACCGACGATGCGGTGGACGCGATCGCGAACATCGCCCAGGCGAAGGAATCGGGCGCCCGGGGCCTGCGGTCGGTGCTCGAAAAGCTCCTCATGGACCTCATGTACGACATCCCCACGAAGGACACCGTCGCGAAGATCGTCATCAACGGCGGGTTCATCAACAGGACCGACGAGGCTCTCATAACGTACAAGGTCGAAGAAGAGAAGTCAGCATAGCATTACAGGGTGAATCTACAATGAAGCGAACCATTGATTATACGAAGAAGTATCCCCTCCTGCCGCTGCGGGACGTCGTCGTGTTTCCGCACATGGTGATCCCGCTGTTCGTGGGAAGGGAGAAATCCATAAACGCGCTGGACGCGGCAATGAAAGGGGACAGGCTCATCGTTCTCGCGACCCAGACCGAGGCGCAGCTTACCACGCCGCGCAAGGAAGACCTCTACGAGGTGGGGACCGTCTCCGAAATTCTCCAGCTTCTGAAGCTCCCGGACGGCACCATCAAGGTGCTGGTCGAAGGGCTGTCGCGCGCCTACCTGAACGAGTTCAGCGAAAAGAACGACGAGTACTACGAGGTGCTGGTCAAGGACATAGAGCGCTCCCTGGACCAGGAGGCCGACGCGCCAGCAATGAAGCGCGTGATCCTGGAACATTTCGAGAAATACATCAAGCTCAACAAGAAGGTCCCCCAGGAGGCGCTCACCACGGTGAACGGGATAGAGGACGTCTCGCACCTGGTCGACGTGGTCGCCTCGTACATAGGCATGCGCCTGGAGCTGAAGCAGTCGCTGCTCGAGGTAGGAAACCCCCGCGACCGGATGGACAAGCTCGTAGAGCTCATCAACGGCGAGATCGATATCATGTACATCGAGAAGAAGATCCAGGGTAAAGTCCGGAAGCAGATGGAGAAGACCCAGAAGGAATACTACCTGAACGAGCAGATGAAGGTCATCAAGAAGGAGCTCGGCCAGGGAGAGGACGGCACCGACGAGATGGAAGAGCTCAAGAATTCCATCGACGAGGCGAAGATGAGCAAGGAGGCAAAGTCGAAGGCGCTCAAGGAGCTCAAGCGCCTCGAGAAGATGCCGCCTCTGTCCGCCGAATCCGCGGTCGTGCGCTCGTACATCGAGTGGCTGCGCGACGTTCCCTGGCACAAGAAGACCACCGACAACCGCGACATAGATCACGCCATGGACGTGCTGAACGAAGACCACTACGGCCTTGACGAACCCAAGGAGCGCATCATCGAGTTCATTGCGGTGCGGCACCTCTCCAAAAAGCTCAAGGGACCCATCCTGTGCTTCGTGGGGCCTCCCGGCGTTGGAAAAACCTCTCTTGGCATGTCGGTCGCGCGGGCGCTCGGCAGGAAGTTCGTGCGCATGTCGCTGGGCGGAGTGCGCGACGAGGCGGAAATCCGTGGACACAGGCGCACGTACGTGGGAGCGCTTCCCGGACGCATCATCCAGATGATGAAGAAGGCGGGCACCATCAACCCCGTGTTTCTCCTGGACGAGGTCGACAAGATGTCCATGGATTTCAGGGGAGATCCCTCGTCGGCGCTCCTGGAGGTGCTGGATCCCGAACAGAACAACGCGTTCGTGGACCACTACATGGAGGTCCCCTACGATCTTTCCGACGTGATGTTCATCACGACCGCGAACGTGCAGCACCGCATTCCGCTGCCGCTCCAGGATCGCATGGAGATCATCGAGATCACCAGCTACACGGAGCCAGAAAAGCTCAACATAGGGATCAAGTTCCTCCTCGAGAAGCAGGTAGCCGAAAACGGCCTGGTGATGGAGAACATCGAATACTCGGAAGACATGATGCTCTTCACCATCCGGCATTACACGCGGGAATCGGGCGTGCGCAGCCTGGAACGCGTCATCGCGAAGGTCTGCCGCAAGGTCGCGCGCGAGGTGGTTAAGTTCGGCAAGGACTATAAGCGCGTCATCACCGAGGAAAAGCTTGTTGAATATCTTGGCGCCAGGAAGTTCAAGTACGGCACCAAGGAGCAGAGGAGCGAGGTAGGCCTGGCCAACGGGCTCGCCTGGACCGAGGTGGGAGGAGACATTTTACAGATAGAGGCCTCGCTCATCAAGGGGAAGGGCTCCCTGATGCTCACGGGCCAGCTGGGCGAGGTGATGCAGGAATCGGCGCACGCCGCCTTCACCTACGTCAAGGCGAACCAGCAGTATTTCAACATCAAGGACGACACGCTCAGGAAATTCGACGTGCATCTCCACGTGCCCGAGGGCGCCATCCCGAAGGACGGCCCGTCGGCGGGCATCACCATGGCGGTGGTCATGGCATCGCTTTTTTCAAACCTGCCAGTGCGCTGCGACGTCGCCATGACCGGCGAGATAACCCTGCGCGGAAAGGTGCTTCCAATCGGGGGGCTCAAGGAGAAGGTGCTAGCCGCCCACCGTGCCGACATCCATCACGTGATCATTCCCAAGGACAACGAGAAGGACCTTGAAAAGATCCCGGAATACGTCCGCAGGCAGATGGTATTTCACCCGGTAAGCTCCATGGAAGAGGTGCTCTTCCTCGCGCTCGAGAGCCCGGAGAGCTTCTTCAAGGACCATGAAAAGACCAGGATGCTCCAGGACAGGCTGGGAGACTCAAAGGACGGAAAGCCCGAGGTCTCCGACGAGAAGGTGGGGACGGGCGAGCTTCCCACGAACGGCGCAGTCCACGCCTGACGCCCGGGCCACGCTTTCAAGAGCTGACAACAGGCGCCCCGCGCATATCGCGGGGCGTTTTACTTCTTTGAGAATCGAATGATGATCTTGTTTGAATTCTCCCGGTAGGGTTCCATCGCGGAATTCGAATAGATGCCGGTAAGTTCGAAGCCGTTTTCATTCACGAAGCGCTCGATCTCTCCACGGTCGAAGGCGCGCATCATGTGCTTGTCGCGAAGCGTCTCCGTCCCCTTGCCATGGTCGATCACGTAGACGTAACGCACCTCGACGACCGTGCGGGGCGCGCTCACCAGGAGGGAAAACCCCCTGCGCCGCTCGATCGTCCTGTTTTTATAATGAGTGCGCGATACCGTCGTCATGGGCTTCGTCGAGATTTCCCTGACGGGGACGGCGTTCCATATCTCGAAAAGCCCGCTCCCGCCGGGCTTGAGGGAGCGCCAGGTGTTCCAGAGCACGCGGTCCACGTCGACGTCCTCGAGAAGATAGTCGAAGGAGCCGAACAGGCACGTGACGAGGTCGAACTGCTCGTAGAAATCGAAGTCGAGCATGTCCTGCCGGCTGAAACTGATGTTGGGTGACCGGTTGCGTGTCGTCGCGACGGCGAGCATGTCCTCGCTGGAATCTATCCCGGTGCAGTTGAATCCAAGCGACGCGAGAAGGCCCAGGTGCTCCCCGGTGCCGCATCCCAGGTCGAGAATTGACGGCGAGGCCGCGTGCGCGGTTATGGACCGTATGAGCGAGACGTCGGCGCTAATGTCGCGGTGGGCTTCCTCGATGGCGAAATAGTATTCCGCCAGTTCATGGTAGAGCTTCATCCCGCGTCAGAATATCATCATGGGGAACTTGTTCCCGAGATATGAAATAAGCCTGGCTTCGATGTCAATGGTCGTTTCGAGCTGCATGAGCTCATCGACGAGCGCCTCGCACTCGCTGATCTTGACTGAACGGACCATGCGCTTGATCTGGTACATGAACGCGGTTCCCATGGAGAAGTTCCTGAACCCCAGGCCAAGGAGCAGCATGGTGTACTTTGGCTCTCCGGCCATCTCGCCGCAGATGGAGATGGGAGTGCCGGACGAGTTTGCGACCTCGACCACGCTCTTCAAAAGGCGAAGCACCGCGAGGTTGAGCGGATTATAGAGGTAGGCGATCTTCTCGCTGATGCGGTCAACCGCGATGGTGTATTGCACGAGGTCGTTGGTGCCCACCGAGAAGAAGTCGGCGTAATGGGTGAGCTTGTCCGCGTTGATCGCGGCGGAAGGAACCTCGATCATGATACCGATGGGGATTTCCCTGTTAAACGGTATCTTTTCGCGGCGCAGGTCGTCCATGGTTTCGTGAACTATGGACCTCGCCTTGATGATCTCCTCGATCGTCGAGATCATGGGAAACATGAGCTTCGCGTTTCCGTATTCGCTCGCGCGCAGAAGCGCTCTGAGCTGGGTGCGAAAGAGCGATTCGTTTTCCAGGCTGAAACGTATCGCGCGGCAGCCCAGAAAGGGATTTCGCTCGCGGGACTGTTTGTTGTATGCATAGATCTTGTCGCCGCCCACGTCCAGGGTCCTGATCGTCACAGGCATGGGCTTGAAATACTCCAGCACCTTGCGGTAGGCCTGGAACTGGCGCTCCTCGTCGGGGAGGGCCTTGTCGAGGAAGAGGAACTCGGATCTGAACAGTCCTATCCCCTGGGCGCCGTGCTGGCGCAGCAGGTCCATCTCCTCGGGGATCTCGATGTTGCCGTATATGTGGATGACTTCATTGTCGATCGTAGTGGATGGGAGATGGGTGAGCTTGGCAAGCTCGGCCTCGAGCTGGACCAGGTCTTCCTGGTATGTAGTGTACTCGGTGATCTCGTCGGCGCCGGGGTCGATTATGACCTTCCCGTGGATGCCGTCGACGATTACCGTGTCCCCGTCCATTACGATGGAAGTGCCGTTGATGCTGCCTACGATGGCCGGGATCTCGAGCGCGCGCGCCATGATGGCCGTATGCGAGGTGCGCCCGCCGGTGTCGGTCACGAAGGCGAGCACGTACCGCTTATTCATGATCGCGGTGTCGGACGGCGTGAGGTCCGTTGCGAACACGATGACCTCTTCCTTGAGGTCCTTTAAAGATTCGGTGGATGTCTTCTGAAGATTGTTTATGAGGCGCTTGTTGATGTCCGAGATGTCGATTATCCGCTCACGCAGGTACACATCCTCGATGGAACCAAGTCCCTTGATCAGCTCGAGCGAAATGTCGTTGATAACCCACTCAGCGTTGCGACGCTCGCCCCTGATCCTGGTGAGAATCTTTTCGGTTACTATGGGGTCGTCGAGCACCATGAGGTGGCTCGAAAAGATGTCGACCATGTCCTTCGAGAGCGTCTTGGATATCTGTTCCTGGATGTCGAGAATGTCCCGCTTGGTTTTTTCCGTTGCCGCCTGATAGCGTAGAACCTCTTCCTCGATTAGCGCCTCGTCGATAGTGTACTTGGGGATGATAATATTATTCCCGCGGTAAATGTAGGCTTTACCTATCTTGATACCCGGGGATGCGATAATGCCGGTGATGACTGAGCGCATATGCTATCTCAACTGGATGATGGGCATTCAAAGGAATATAGGAAAAGAGTTAGGCAAGAAAAAATATTGGCTGTCAAGAGCAAAAAATACCAGCATTCGCAATAAATGATTTTTGTTTGATTATTATGAATGCTGTTCATACCTTAATGATATACGGGTAGAAGGGGATTCGCATGAATGGAAACAGGCATCGTTCCATAGTGGGGATATGCATTCTGGTGCTGGCCTGCGCGGGACCGGGGATGCTCTGCAGCTCAAAGGGGGAGACGGCCGTGGATCATTTGAAGGAAATGATGGTTAAAAAGCAGATAGAGGCGCGTGGTGTGAGCGACAGCCGCGTGCTCGCCGCCATGCGTTCCATCGACAGGCACAGGTTCGTCCCCGATCAGCACGTCACCGCCGCCTACGAGGATCATCCGCTGCCCATCGGCTACGGTCAGACCATTTCACAGCCATACATCGTGGCGCTCATGACCGAGCTCTGCGAGCTCGATGGAAGCGAGAAGGTGCTCGAAATAGGGACCGGGTCCGGTTACCAGACCGCCGTGCTCGCGACGCTGGCCTCCGAGGTCTATTCCATCGAGATCATAGAGCCCCTTGGAAAGGCGGCTGCGCTGCGGCTCTCGACAATGGGATACAAGAACATTCACGCGCGGGTAGGGGACGGGTACGCTGGCTGGCCCGAGGGGGCGCCCTTCGATGTAATAATACTCACGGCAAGCCCGCCGGAAATACCGCAGGCGCTCATAGACCAGATGAGCGACAACGGCATAATGGTGGCACCAGTGGGCGATTTCAACCAGGAGCTCGTCACCCTGACCAAACAGGGCGGCTCGTTGACTAAGCGCACCATTACCTACGTGCGCTTCGTTCCCATGGTGCGCGGGCGGTGATCAGGGGTAGAAAGGCAGGGCATTCAGGCCCGTCGTCTCTTCGAATCCAAGCATCAGGTTGGCGCACTGCACCGCGTTTCCCGACTGTCCCTTCAGGAGATTGTCTATCACGCTCGTAATGAAAAGCATGCCCGTGCGTTCGTCCACCATTGGACGAATCTCGCAGAAATTTGAGCCGCGCACGTCGGTGGTGTTGGGCGAGGAATCGATCACGCGCACGAACGGCTTTCCCGAATAGTAATCGGTGTACAGTTCAAGGAGGTCTTTGGTCGTGCAACCCTTCGGTGCCGGCGAATAGGCGGTAATGAGTATGCCCCTGTTGAGCGGTACTATCTGGGGGACGAAGAGGATCTTCACCGGAGACGCGCCGCGGTCGTTAAGCACGTTTTCGACCTCCACAAGGTGCTGGTGGCGTCCCTCTCGGTACGTGTTCACGTTTTCATAGCGCTGCGGGTAGAAATTGCTTTCGCCGGGATTTTTTCCCGCTCCGGACACGCCGGTCTTCCCGTCGCATACGATGGTGCCGGACGTTAGGAGCCCCTTCTCGACCGCCGGGAGCAGCCCCAGGGTCATGCATATCGCAAAACAGCCCGGGTTCCCGACCACGGAGGACGAGCGTATCTTCTCCGCGTAGATCTCGGGGAGTCCGTACACCGCGTCCGGCAGCAGGTCCGCGGCGGCATGGGAGGTTTCCATTCCCTTGTTC
>CALMJO010000667.1 GCA_937864375.1 uncultured Spirochaetota bacterium | reverse complement strand
GCCCGTTCCAGATGGTCACGTTCACATTGGGCCAGTCGGAAACCATCTCGCTGATCATAGACAGGCGCTCCTGGGAGCTGAAAAAATACTTCTTGTTCGGATTGTCGGCGATTACCACCTCCAGCTGGTCGAAGATGCAGGCCGCCCTTTTCATGATATCGAGGTGTCCATTGGTGGGAGGATCGAAGGAGCCCGGGTAGATCACGATCATACGGAAAGTCTATCCGCAATCCTCGGCCAGGGTCAAGAAACGAAAAGCGTTTTGACAAAAGCGGCGCGGGGGGATACACTGTTTCGACAGATGAGGATCCTCGCGCTTTGCGCAGCCCTGTCTTTATGCCTGTCCTGCGCCACCCGGGAGGCGCCGCGGGAGATTCCGTCAGAAGAGCCGCCGGTTCAGGAGGCGCCGGAAAGCGAGCCGCCGGCCGCGCAACTAGAGGAGTTCGTAGTCACCGAGGAGATCTACACCCGCACCTTCGACGAAATCGAGGACTTCATCCGTAACCTGAATCAGATAATCCGCAACGAGGACTACGACACCTGGCTCGCCAATCTGTCCGAGGAGTACATCCGGACCTGCAGCGAGCCGGCCTTCTTGAAGGCCCAGTCCGAAAAGCCTCTGCTCAAGCAGGGCAACATCGTGCTCGAAAGCCTCAAGGATTATTTCGCCCATGTCGTCGTACCCAGCAGGATTCAGGCGGAACTGAACGAAATAGAGTTTCTTGACGAAGATCATGTAAAGGCCATATCGGTCGTCCGGGGCACGCGGGTCGTGCTTTATCTGCTCGTGCGCGACGGCGGAAAATGGAAGATCGGCGTGTGGTAATTTCGGAGGATGGAGAGGACCATGAAGGGAAAAACGGTTTTATTGCTGGCTCTGGCCTGCGGAATGGGTATCGCTACCCTAGGGGCGCAGGGCACCAAGAAGGAGCTGACGGTCGAGGAGCTGTACCTGCGGGACATCGAATTCCAGATCCTGAGCGAGAAGGCTTTCTCCAACGATCCGGAGCTGAAAATGTCCGTTCTGGACGAGATGGAGAGCATGATCGAAGAGGGTCAGGTGAAGGACCGCGACAAGGTGGAGTTCGTGCTCGAATACCTGGCCATGGAAGGCACCGGACGCAGGATCCGCGAAAACGCGCGCGTGATCAACTACTTTCCCGAAGTCCGCCGGCGCGCGGCGAATCTGCTGGGGCGGCTGGGCGGCGAGAAAGCCAAGGACGCCCTGATCGCCGTGCTCGTCATCGATGACGAAGCCATGGTCAAGGCCGAATCCGCCTACGCGCTGGGCGTGATCGGGATGAACGCTGACAACGAGGTGGTAAGGGCCATCCTCTTCATACTGCAGCAGGAAGACCCGGCCCAGCCCGACAACAACCTCGGCTACGCGATCTGCTTGGCTATGGAAAAGATCGCCAAGAAGAACAACGGCATAAGGGAACCGGATGCATACCGGGCGCTCGTGAGGATCGCTCAGGGCCCCTATATCAGGACCGTCAAACAGAAAGCCCTGCAGACCCTCGAGGAATTGAAGAAGTACCAGTAGGCGGACTCAAGACCGGGGCGGGCCCTCCAACTCGCTCACCACCTCTTCCAGCCATTGAT
>CALMJO010000666.1 GCA_937864375.1 uncultured Spirochaetota bacterium | reverse complement strand
CTTCCACATGGCGCTCTCCGTGGACGACCTTGACGCGCTGGCGCAAAGGCTTGATGCGCATGGCGCGAAGTTCATTCTGAGGCCGTCGCAGTTCAGGGCCGACAGGAGGATCGCGTTCATCGAGGACCCTGACGGAGTGATCATCCAGCTCATCCAGTACGTGTAGGTGATGGCACGGCGGGACTGCCGCCGTTCGCGATGCGCGGGCGCCCCGGCACGGGGCGCGCCGGGTGCGAACTCCCGCCGGGCCTCGTCGTACTCTCCTCCCCGCACCCCGCCATTTTGAATTGTTCTTGTCACCAAAACTCCCCTGCATATAATCCTGTACGCACCGCGCTCGGGCGCAGGAAATCGCCCGCCGGCGGACGACGCCGTGCCGCCGGAAAGGACCATTGAAACATACGGGTATTGATCTATGAAGCAGAAAAGCCGCAGGGAGAGGGAACGCGAGGACCGCAGGGTGCAGATCCTCGATGCCGCGCGCCAGCTCCTGTTCGAAAAGGGGATAGCCGCCGCCACCATGCAGCGCATCGCAGCCCTCGCCGGCATGTCGGTGGGCACGATCTACCTCTATTTCGAAAGCAAGGAGGAGATATTCGCCGCGCTCCAGGAAGAGGGCCTGAACCTGCTGGGCGAGCGCATCTCCCGGGCGGCGGAATCCGCGGTGACGCCGGAGGAACGGATACGGAGCATCGCGGATGCGTACCTGGCGTTCAGCGCGGAGAACAAGAAGTATTTCGATATCATCAACTATTTCCTCTCCTCGCCGGACGTGCTTTTCCCCCCGCGGCTCAAGAAGCGCATCGATACCCATGGCAACAGGGTCTTGGAGCAGGTCGTCAAGGCCATGAAGGACGGGGCCGATTCCGGCCGGTTCATCCGCACCGATCCCCGCCGCACGGCGCTCGCCTTCTGGGGAGTGCTGCATGGATTGCTGCAGTTCAGGAAGCTCAAGAATACGATTTTGCGCGGCGACAACCTCGTCCAGGTGTACCGCGGCGCGGTGGAGCACTTCATCCGGGGACTCGGGCGAGGCTGACCGTAAGCGCCGGATGAGCGGAATGGGCCGGGAAGTGTTGGGGATCCCCGCGTCGGCCTTCATCGTTTTCGCGGGACATGACCGCGGTATTTATATTTTGCCATGGAGCGTAATGGGACTCATAAATTAAGGAGATACCCTTTCATGTTACAGGAATACCTGGAAAACTTCAATCCGGTCGTCATGGCGCTGCTTGCCACCCTTTTTACATGGGGCGTGACCGCGTGCGGCGCGGGGATGGTCTTCCTCTTTAAATCCATCGACAGGAAGATACTGGACGCCATGCTCGGCTTTGCCGCCGGGGTGATGATAGCCGCGAGCTTCTGGTCGCTGCTCAATCCCGCCATCGAGATGGCGCAGGAAAGCGGGGCGCTCCCCTGGGTGCCGGCGGTCGCGGGCTTTCTGGCCGGTGGATTGTTCCTGCTGGTCGTCGACAGGATTATCCCGCACCTGCACCTGGGTCTCCCGATCGAGGAGGCGGAGGGCGTTAAAACTTCCTGGCGAAGGAGCATACTGCTGGTACTGGCCATCACCATTCATAATATCCCGGAGG
>CALMJO010000665.1 GCA_937864375.1 uncultured Spirochaetota bacterium | reverse complement strand
AAAAATTGATTGAAAATAATCAGCCCGAGCTCGTAGTGTTAGGGCAGCTTTTCAGGCAGGCGGAGCAGATTGAGCTTTACCATGCGCTCCTGCGCGGCGGGATGCAGAGCGACGAGGCCGCGCAGAAGGCGGGGGTGCGCCCCCGTTCCATGGAGTCCTTTCTCCGGCAGGCGCGCACGAATCCGCGTACGCGGCTCGCGGCGATCTTCCCAATGCTGTGCGCCGCGGATTACCGGCTCAAGAGCGCGCGCCCGTTAAAAAGCCTGGAGTCGCGCCCCCTTTTCCAGTTCCTGGCCGATCTTTTCGAGGGCGCGCCTTCGCAGCATACATAAAGAAAATGGATTTCATCGAGACTATCACTCAGAACAGGGACAGGTTCCGGCGCTATAACGATATCAAGTTCGAGCGCTTCCAGAATCTCATCTCGAGCGTCAACGTGCGACGTACGCTCAATCTCGTCCCCTTCCTTCTCTCTGTGAACAATCCCAGGCTTCCTGGCTTTATCGAGGGCGATGTGCCGGTGGGCATTCATTCCTATGCCCCCGACGAGGACACGAAGCGCTTCATCCGCGGCAGGTTCCCCGCCGCGAAGACCGAGGTGCCGCACCAGGACCGGTTCGTCGAAATGCTCGCGGTCATGGGAAGCGTGGGCACGGTCGCCTACAACAAGAAGTCGGACTTCGACTACTGGGTGTGCATCAACCGCCGGAGCGCGGGCGCCGAACAGCTGGAGCGTTTCCACAGAAAGGTGGAGGCCATCCAGCAGTGGGTTTCCTCCGAGATAAAGCTCCCGGTCCACCTGTTCATCAACGACGTGGAGAGCATCAGGAACAACATCTTCGCCGAGGACGACGAGGAGGCGTTCGGGTCCACCGTGGGCGCCGTGCTCATGGACGAGTTCTTCCGGAGCTCCATCATAATCGCGGGGAAAATTCCCTTCTGGTGGGTGATTCCCCAGTATGTCCGCGACGAAGAGTACGACAAGCTCTTCAGCCGGCTCCCGGAGGATCTCCGGCAGGATTTCGTGGACCTGGGCAACCTCTATGAAATTTCAAGGGAGGACTTCCTGGGCGCCGCGCTCTTCCAGATCATCAAGTCGCTCGGCAATCCCTTTAAATCGATATTGAAGATAGGCGTTCTGGAAAAATACATCTTCGGCAACGCCGATTCGCCGCTCCTCTCCCAGCGTATTAAAACGAACATACTGAGGGAGAACCTGGACAACAGCATACTCGACTCCTACCTGCTCATGTTCGGCGAGGTGTACGAATATTACCAGGGGGTGCTCGAGGACAGGAAGCTCGTCGACATCCTCAAGCAGAACCTCTACCTGAAGGTCGATCCCCAGATCTCGCGCTACATCGGCATCAAGGACAAGAAAAACATCCCCTACAAGGTTGCGGTGATGTTCCGCTACGTGAAGGAGTGGGGGTGGGACATCGCGACGATCCGGGACCTGGACCTGTTCGACGAATGGGAATTCAACCGGGTAAAGGCCTTCTGGGATTCTGTGCGCAAGTTCATGCTGCTGAGCTACCAGAAGATCACGACGCAGCTTCCCGCGCTGCGCCTGGACAAGAAAATTTCGGAGACCGATTTTCTTCTCCTCAGCCGGAAGATAAAGACCCATTTCACCGCAGAGCCGGACAAGATCGAACAGTTCATCACGTTCAAGGACACCCCCTCCGAGGCGATCCTGTACATTGAGCCCTCGGGCCAGGGGCTCCAGGAGAGCGAATGGCGACTCTTCAAGCGCGTGAAGAACCAGAAGGACGAGATCACGAGCACCACGCTCAGGATCGAAGCCAGCCTCATCCGGCTGCTCATCTGGATGACCCTCAACCAGATTTACGATCCCGTGTTCTCCAGGCTCAATATTCAGTCGGGCTATGTCAGGGTGAACCAGACCCTTGTCACCGAGCTCCTCAACCAGGTGAACACCCTCTTTTCCGGCGACCGCACGCACGTGAAGAACGAGTACTTCATCAAGTCCTCCTTCAGCATGCTGAACCTGCTGGCGGTGAACTTCAACCGCGACAACGCCGACACCATCGCAAGCGTCCACCATCTCTATTACACGAGCTGGGGAGAATCCTTTCTGCGGGAATACGCGGCGGAGGAGGGCATCCTTAAAGTGCTGCAGCAGGTGCTCTCCGACGGGCTCGTGCTCGGGCGCCCGTTTGACGACTACTGCACGGTGAGCGTTCCCGAGCCGTTCAAAAAAATCTACAAGCGCGTGCTCACCCTTTTCAAGGAAGCGTATGCGGCAATCGTGGAGTCATCGGGCGGCCCCGGTGTCCGCTTCATCTCCCAGTTCAACGACAAGATCATCATGGCCGACCGGGAGGCGGGAGAGGTGGTCATCCACGTATTCTCCGGCCTGGGGAAATTCTTCACGACGGTGTCGCTCAAACCCAGGAAGGAGCTGCGCTGCCTCTTCCACAGCGACGAGGACTCGCTCGTCTCCCAGGCGGCGCTTATGAAGCTGCACCAGGACAATTCGATCACGGCGCTCTACGAGGAAAAAAACGATCACATGATCATCAGCGTGGTGAACGAGAAGAACAACGTGTTCCTTTTCGTGAAGCACCGCAGGCTCAAGGAGACGAGCCTGTGCGCGCTCTACGAGTTCTGCAAAAAAACGGTCGCCGCCGTGCGCGCGCGCGACCGCTATTCCATGCTGGACGAAAATCGCATCAGGATCTACGCGCACAACCGGGACAGGATCGGGAAGCTTTCGATCTCGGACGAGACCCGTGAGATCGAAACATCGTACCTCACGCGCTACAAGGGCAGCCACGCCCTCTCTGCGACCGTGTCCCGCTACATGGGCGAGGAGCCGTTCTACAACATCGCCCTGCCCGACGGGGTTTCGTCGGGGTTCATGACGCTGCACGAAATCTACAGCGTGAAGGAGCGGCTCCCCGACATGCGCACGCGCGGATTCGGGACCCATCCCCTCGTGCGGGAGCTCGTGTTCAACGACCTGAAAAGCGCCGACCTCGAATGGGGCTCAACCCCCTATCTCCACGAAAAGTACAAGATCGAGTTCATGCTGGACAAGTGACCCCCGTCACTTGAACACGGGCATCCCCGGCGTCAACAGCCTCAGGTACATCCCGTCCTGTCCCACGGGGACGCACTTCGCGACCGTCTGCATGGGAAACACCACCTCCAGCGTCACGCGGGTATCACCCAGCTTGACGTACACCCGGTCCCCTATTTTGAGGGTCTCTCCTATATTTCCAGAGGCGATGATGACCTGGTTGTTCCTTGCATGCACCTGGTGGATGCTTGCCACCTGCGCCTGGTCCTTGTCTCTCCCGGCCTTGTTTTTCCTGATTTCGTTCATGATCTGCGGGATAAGCTCGCTCACGTCCGGGTAGCTCATGGCGCGCCTGGCAATCACTTCCTCGTCCGTCCCGCCCGTCTGCATCACCTCGTCAATAATCTCCGGTTTCCGGAGCTCGTCGGCGAACGCGAATGCGGGGAAGAAGAGCGCTTCCTTGTCCATCCCCTGGTTGATATGCCATCCAATGAGCTCGTCGCCCTTGTCGCTCGCGTCGAAATAACCGCGCGGAGTCCAGATTACCCAACGTACTCCGTCGCTGTGCGGGAACATCGCCAGGAGTTCCACACCGTCGGACACGCGGAACCAGCGTATGGTCCCGTCGCCGAACGCGGCGATCGCGAACCTCCCGTCGCCGGAAAGGTTCACGTCCCAGGCGACGCCCAGCGCCGGCACCTTCCACTTGAGAGAGCCGGACGAATCGAAATAACGGAGGTACCAGTCGGCGCCCAGGAGGATGCCCGATCCGTCGCGCGCCACGGCGACGCTGCGCGACGCCTCGTTCTTGTCGAGCGCGAGGGCCTTCCCGTTCACCGAGGGCGACAGGTTGTGCTTCCAGTTTGCCGGTGCAACGCCGTCGGCGTTCACCCGCGCACTGTCCAGGCCGGCGGGGAGCGCCTGCGGCGCGCGCGTGAGCGTCCTCGTCTTCGCTGAAAAGAGCGCCGTCTCCTTCATGTCGTAGCTCAGGCCAAAATGCACGGTCGAGCCGTCGTGCGACACCGTGAACCGGTTCGTCTTGAAGCGAAAATTCGATATGGGCGGCGCCACGTAGAGCACCCTCTGGTCCCAGGGATTGAAAACCCCCCAGGAGGGCTCGGATGTGCAGTAGAGGATGTTGCCGTTTGCAAGGGGCATGATGAACTGCACGGAGTCCGACGACGCGGGAAGCTCCTTCCTGGGCCCCCTGCCCTGCAGGGTCCACTTCAAGAGCGGCACGACGCCGTTGTTGTCGTACGACCCTCCCGCGTAGAGCGTGTTCCCGTCGATCGACCATCCCACGCTGAAGAGCCCCCACTTCACGCCCTCGGTGTCGGGCGAATACCGGTAGTCAAGGTCCTCGCCCGAATAGACGTCCACCTTGGGCTGGCGGTCGAATCCCACGGCCACGAGCGAGCCGTCAGGCGAAAACTGCACGCGCGAGGGATCGCTCGAGCTATTGGTCGCAACCTTTTTAACGAGCTTGAACTCCGCGTCGTACAGCCGGAGATTTCCGTCATACGATGTCGTCACGAAGCGGCCCCGCATGTCGAAATCGCCGCCGTTCGACTGCGCCCCGTAGTCGGTGTCGCTTCCCGCGAGCGAGTAGTCGGCGGTGCGGTAGATGCGCATCCCGTACCTTCCTTCAAGGCAGACGCCAAGATGTATTCCATCCTTCGAATAGACCAGGTGGAAAATCACCCCGGGAAACCCGTCCAGCCGGCGCACGAGGTCTCCCGTCTGCGTGTTGAAAAAATAGATCGAGGTCTGCCTCTGCCAGTCCCAGCCCGTCCATCCCGTGCATGCGACCGTCCCGCCGTCGGGAGAAATGGCCACCGCGTAGAGCTTGCCCTCGTTTCCCTCACCGATGGGCGGGCGCAGGGTCGTCACGAGCCTGCCGGTCGCAATCTCCCACACCTTGACGGTCTTGTCGTTGGACGACGTCGCCGCGTACCGGTTCATCGCATCGACCGAGATCCTGTTTATCCTTGTGGTGTGCATGTCGGTGCTGATGCGCAGCATCGCGTAGCCGGGAGGCTCGTTGGGGTTGTGCGTTTTCCCTCGCTTTTCAAGGGACCTGAGCGCCTGCGACCCCACCTCGGGCGCCTTCGCCTGGCTCGCGCACCCGGCCGCGAAGGCAAGCGCCATTGCCGCGACGACGATGCGCACGCTGGTTCGTTTCGTTCCAGTATTCATCCTGCCGCCTCCTCACAAGCTCGTGATAATTACCGTGTTATTATAACAGATAAGGGTCCGATCAGTCAACGGGCCGTCCCGGCGCCCGCCGCGGTACCGGGCATGAGCCTGGGCGTCATCCCGTACTGCGCCTTCACCCCCGCCTCCCCTAACGGCAGGGGATGATTTCGCCCCTCCAGGTAGAACGGGATCATGTCGTCGTAATGCTCGCTGGACGGGTTGCCCGACTGCCCGGCACGCTTATGAGAAACGCGGGCTCCTCCAGCCTGAAATCCACCACCATCCTCATTGCGGGAATGACGAAGACGTCAAAGCTCTTCCCCCAGTAGAACGCCGCGACGTTGACCGAGTGCACGTCTACTCCCGCGGGAAAGGGACCGCGGTTCAGGTAGTCATGGAAGAACCGCGTGGACCTGGTGAACTCGTGCCGCCAGTGATAGTTGTGAAGCGCTCCCCAAGTCCAGGTCGCGCGGTCTCTTCCCATCCGCTCCTCGCACAGCTCGATCGCGGCGTACAGCGCGCGCGATGACCCGGTCCTTCCCCTCGCGCGCCGGGGTACTGGCGTCGTCCCAGAAGGGGGAATCCGCGCGATTGAGCAGGTGGTCCTCAGGCGCCGAATACGACGACATGTTTACATCCATGAAAGCCTGCCAGGTAATCCCGTCCGCGGGCCCAAGCTCGTCCAGGAAGAGCGCGCGCGTCGCCTCGTGAATGAACGCGCCCATGACCGCGGCCTGCGCTGAGTTCGCGTCCATGACGCAGTTGAATTTCGCGGGCGAAACGCTCCATGAACGACCTCATGCCGAGGGATCGCATGAAGATGTCGATGGAGATCCCGTCCTTCCCGATTATCTCCGCAAGCCACCCCTGCGCCACCATCTTCATGAACACCATCTGCCAGAGCCGGTCCGACGCGCTCGCGTAGCCGACGGCGCAGAACAGGTCGTCCTCGCCGGTCGCTTCCACGTACGGGACGCCCAGCGCGTCGCGGCGGATGCGCGCCTCTCCGGAAAGGCCGGGGAGGGTCACGATGCCTTCCGGACGGTCGAGTGATTTTCGGAAGCTGGACTGCGTGAGGGAGCACGAGGAAACTGCCAGGCTGAGAAGGAATAGCACGGAAGCAATTGTTCCTGTTTTCATGGTACACTCCGTTCGACTGCCGCGGACGGCCCTTTGCCCGGCCGATACGGGGCAGGGATGCTAAGGATTTGATCGGGACAGACTCGACGGCCGGTGCGTTTCCCCAGGGGGCGCACCCGATGGGGTGTTTGTCAACACCCCATCTACAGCAGGTATAGCTCCTTGTCCGTGATCACGGTGAACCCGGAGTCGGCCAGGAGCTTTTCAGTGGTCTTCGCATTCTGCACCTGGAAGACGAAGACCGCGTCCTCATGGCTGTGGATCATGAAGCCGTAGGCGTCCTCCACGTTTATGCTGTTTTGTCGCAGCAGCGACGCCGCGTCGAAGAGCCCACCGGGCCTGTCCTTGATGCGTATCGCGACGATTTCCTTGAGCGTGGCGGCGATCCCCTCCTCCTTGAGGCACTCGGCGCCCTCCTCGGGCTTGTCCAGGAGCAGCTTGATGATCCCGTAGTCCCCGGAATCGGAAATGGTGATCGCGCGGATGTTGATGCTTTTCTTTGCCAGCGCGCCCGTGATGCGCTCGATCTTTCCCGGCTTGTTTTCCGAGAATACTGATACCTGATGCGGCATGGCGTACCTCCGTCAGATCTTCCTGTTATCGATCACGCGCTGGGCCTTGCCCATGCTCGGCGGAAGCGATCCCGGCTCCAGGAGCTCTATGCGCGGGTTTATGGTTATGAGCGCCCTGAGCTGTTCGCCAATCTTTTTCCTGAGCGCGTCGAGCTCCTTGAGGTCTCCGTGAAACATACTGGAGTTGAGCTCCACCCTGATGTGCAGCTTGTCAAGGTTGCTTACCCGTTCGAGGATGAGCTGGTAGTTGTTGCCCACCTCCGGCGTGTTCATGAGCACGGTCTCGATCTGCGAGGGGAACACGTTCACGCCGCCCAGGATCATCATGTCGTCGGTGCGCCCCTTGATGCGCTCGATGCGCCGGTGCGTGCGTCCGCAGGGACAGGGGCCCGGTATGAAGCGCGTAAGATCCCTCGTGCGGTAGCGGATTACCGGCATGGCCTCACGGTTGATGTGGGTGAGCACGAGCTCGCCCTCTTCACCGTCCGGGAGCTGTTTCCCCGTCACGGGATCGATGATCTCGGCAATGTAAAAATCCTCCCAGAGGTGCATGCCGTTCTTGTGGATGCACTCGAACGCGACCCCGGGGCCGTTCATTTCGGAAAGCCCGTAGGAATTGTACGCCTGGATCCCGTAAAGGTCCTGGATCCTGTCGCGCGTCGCCTCCGAGTAGGGCTCCGCGCCAAGGTACGCCTTTTTAAGGGTGAGGCTGTGCGGATCGATCCCCTGCTCCCTTATCACCTCGACGAGGTGGAGCGAATAGCTGGGCGTAATGTGGATCACGGTGGTGCCAAAATCCTGGAAAAACTGGATCTGCTTGAGGGTGTTGCCGGATGAGGCTGGAATGACAAAGCAGCCCACCTTCTCCGCGCCGTAGTGCAGTCCCAGGCCCCCCGTGAAGAGCCCGTACCCCATCATATTCTGGAAGACATCGTCTGCCGTGGTTCCCGTGGCCACGATCCCGCGCGCCACGATGCCGGCCCATTCGTCGAGGTCATGCCGCGTATAATAGATCACGGTCGATTTGCCCGTGGTCCCTGAGGATGCGTGCATGCGCACGATATCCCTTTTAGGAACCGCGACCATGCCGTCAGGGTAGCTCAGGCGCAGATCGTTCTTGACGGTGAAGGGGAGATCCTGGAGGTGTTCGAGCGTTTTGACCTTGGACACGTCGACGCCCGCGTCTTCAAAAAACTTCTTGTAGTACGAGGTACGGGACGCGGCCTCGAGGGCCCTGTTAAGGCGCGCGAGCTGGAGCTCCTGCAGGGACTTTCTATCGATCGTTTCGAGTTCGCTGTTCCAGTACATGACAGATGTCTCTCTTGGGGAAATGAAAGCGTCCCTCGAGACTGGTCAATCTGAAGCGGCTTGTCAATTATAAAAAGGCGCGCTCAGTGAATGGTCTCGTTCTTCTCCGGATAGTAGTGCCTGCGCGCCCATTCGAGGCTGTTTCTCTCGTCGGCGGTGAGCGCGCTCATGCCCTGGCGCGCTATCTTGTCAAGCAGCCTGTCGATGATCGCCTTCGCCTCGATGCGCTCGCTGATCTCGCGCTGCTTTTTTCTCAAACGATACTTTTTCAACAGTCCCGGCGCTTTTCCCCGCCCGGTACGCGTACCCGCTTGCGCCCCGATTCCGGAGCGAACGGCGAGCAGGAACACGAGACCCGAGACGATCCCCCCGACATGACCAATATGGCTAATGTTCCCTCCCGGCGACTGTATGCTCGACAGCGTGCCGAAAAACTCGATCAGCCCAAAGATGATCACGAGGTACTTCATCTTGACGGGAAACAGGAAATACAGGAGCACCTCGCGGTTTGGCCAGGTCATTCCGAACGCGAGGAGAAGGCCGTAGAGCGCGCCCGAGGCGCCGATTGTCGTGGGCTGGTAAGCCGGGAGGAATCCCGCGTAGCGCAGCTGTATCATGTAATTCATCGCCGCGATGAAGATGCCCGCGCCCACTCCCGCAAACATGTAGTATTTGAAAAACATCCGGCTGCCCCAGTGGTTTTCCAGCTCGCCCGCGAACATCCACATCCCGATCAGGTTGAAAATGATGTGGAACCAGCCTCCGTGAAGGAACATGTAGGTTGCCGGCTGCCACAATCGGAACTCTCCCGCGAGCCCCTGGTGGTTCAGCCCAAGGAGAGGCTCAATGACCCCGGGTGCGAAAATACCCGCGAGCTCCTGCGCCAGGAACATTGCGGCGTTGATGATCATGATTGTCTTTACGACGGGCGTGACAGGCCCGCCAAACCTGAAGCTCATCTGCTGTGCTCGCATCCGCGCACCTTCCGTGGGTCAGCTGAATTCCCTGTGTATTCTATGGAATTCCTCGGCATTATCAAGAAATATCTTGAAGAGGAGCGGATCGAAGCGGTAGGACTCGTTTTTCATAATCTCCACGCACTGGTCGTGGCTGAACGGCTCCTTGTAGGGGCGTCGCGAGCCGAGTGCGTCGTAAATGTCCGCGATCGTCACGATGCGCGCGGACAGGGGTATGTCATTGCCTTTGAGCCCCGAGGGATATCCCTTTCCGTCCCATTGCTCATGGTGGTACATGGTCACGTCCATCGCCATCTTTAAAAATGAGTTCTCGCCCAGGTCGCGGGACGCGGACTTGAGCGCGTTATACCCGATCGTGGTGTGGGTCTTGATGATTTCGAACTCTTCCTTTGTGAGGGCCCCCGGTTTTAGAAGGATGTTATCCGGTATCCCGACCTTCCCGATGTCGTGCAGGATGGAGGAATCGTAAAGGTCGCGCAGGTACAGGTTCGTTATCTCGGTTTCGTGTCCCGAGTATTTTAGAATCTGGGCTATGAGGACGCTGTAATTGCGGATCCGCTCGAGGTGCTGGCCGGTTTCCGGGTCGCGCACCTCGGCGAGCTTGGAGAGGGCGAATATCGTCGTCTTCTGGGTCTTCAGTATCTCGTGCGTGCGCACCTTCACCAGGTGCTCCAGGTTTCTCGTGTGCAGCTCGAGCTGTTCGAGCAGCTCTCCCCTCTGGATACTGAACGCTATCTGGCCACTAATGAGCTTCAGGAAAAGCGCGTGCTCGCTCGTGAAGGCGCCGCGCTCCGCGGAATTGAATATCAGAAAACCGCGCGTTATGTTGTTGATTATAAGCGGGAGCACCAGTGATGATTTCATCCCCTCCTCGAGAAGCCCCCTGGTGGTACTGGATTCCGGGTGCGCCGAAGCGTACTCGTCAAGATCGTTGATCATGAGCACTTCCTTCTCCCGCGCCACCTGCCCCAGCGAGGATTCCGAGACCGGAAACCGCTCGCCCACGCCCAGCACCACCTTGCGGTCGGATTCGACGAGCTTCGAGGTAACCATGCGCGTCGCCTCTTCGATCAGGGCAAGGGTGAGCTTGTTGAACGGGATCACCTGTTTCAGGGTGCTGTTCAGCATCATGAATATTTCCTCGGTCTTTTTCCCCCGGTTG
This sequence comes from uncultured Spirochaetota bacterium, assembly GCA_937864375.1. Classification (GTDB taxonomy): domain Bacteria; phylum Spirochaetota; class UBA4802; order UBA4802; family UBA5368; genus FW300-bin19. Next base: position 1,389 of record CALMJO010000665.1, on the reverse strand, counting down.
AGCATGGCGATTACGTCATTGACCTGGCGCTGCTGCTCCATGTAGCGGTTTTTCTCTGTGGCGAGCCTCCGGCGCTCCAGCGCGCGCTCCACCGCGTGGTGCAGGATCTCGAAATCCATGATGGGCTTGGTGATGAAATCGTATGCGCCCGTTTTGAGCGCGAGCAGGATGTCCTCGTTGGTGCCAAAGCCCGTGAGCACGATCTTGGGGATATCAGGGAACTTTTGCGCCATGATGGTCATGAGCTCCCGGCCGTCAAGGTTGGGCATTTTGAGGTCGGTGAGCACGAGATCGAAGGAGTTTTCTTCGAGCCTGGTAATGGCCTGTATTCCGTCCTCGGCCACCTCGATCGCATAGCCCATCTTGCTGAGATAGCGGGAAAGAGCCCTTCGGACAAGCTGCTCGTCGTCCACGACGAGCACTCTCTCCCTGTGTTCACGCACCTCGGCACCGGGGCCTGTTGACTGTTCGTTGCTCTTCATTGTCCATCGCACACTGCGGTCCCGTCCGGGATTCCGCGGAATTTCATGAAAAAGTATACTTCACATTCGCTGCAAACAACACATATTTTTTCATTTTTCCCCGCATACCTGGTAGAGCTCCCTGCCTATCTCCAGGCCCCGCTCAATAAAATCGGGACCGTAGGCGCGGCCCGTCCCGGTGCGGAAGGTGTGCCGCACCCGCTCGATCCCCTCGATTCCCTTGCGGTAATGCCGGAATATGGTCCTGGGGCTGAAGCCCAGGCTTTCGGCCATGTCCCAGATCGTGTAAAGGAAATTGTCGGGTCCCCAGCGGAACTTGTCGGCGTCGTAGAGCGCGTTTGCGAGCAGCATGGTCGCGGGATCGTCGGTGCGCTCCTGCTCCTTGAATGCCTCGTGATTGCGGATGGCGAAGGCGATCATGGCGACATGGGCCTCCGGGAGCGCGTCCCTGAAGAACTCGCGCGCGAACTCTGCAGCGCGCAGCGGGTGCTCCCTCTGGTCGCGCCGGATATCATGGAGGTATCCCGCGGCGAGCGCGAGCACCGCAAGATCGGCTCCCAGGACGCCCAGGGCCTCTTCCGCCCGCCCCTGCGCCGTCTCGCACAGGATGATGGCCGCGGCGTCGATCGCCACATTGTGCGCGTGTTCGTAGCCGTGTCCCAGGGCGCTCCCCTTTTCCCGCATCACCGCTTCCGCCATGCCCACGATGCGACTTTGGGCCGCGTATTCCTTCGCCCGCGCGATCTCCCCGGCATGTTCGGTGTAAAAGCGAGGCGGGGCAATGCCGCGCGCGATGTCGCGCGTCAGGTCCCGGCATTCCTGTATGGAGCTGGGCGTCATGATCCGTCACCTACACTCCTCACGCGAGGACGTCACCCCTCCCCACGACCTTGTTGAGGGGATACTC
>CALMJO010000664.1 GCA_937864375.1 uncultured Spirochaetota bacterium | reverse complement strand
GGGATAGCCTTTGTGTCCGGATCATTCCGAGAATCGGTGCGCGCGAAGGTCATAGGCGTGTTCAACCTGGGGCAGCCGCTGGGGTCCATCCTGGGCATCGTGCTCGCCGGCGCGGTCGCGAAGGCGGACCTCTTTGGACTCGGATGGAGGGCGCCGTATTACCTGTTCGCCGTTCCGGGCCTCATCCTGGGGATCCTCGTGCTCTTCACCAGGGACTATCCCACGGAAAAGATCGCCTACGGCCCCGGCTCCGGGACGCTCACCGTGTGGCAGGGCCTCAGGGCAATCATCACGACGCCCACGCTCATCCTCACCTATCTGGGCGTGGGGGCCATGAGCTTCGTGGGCGGCGCGGTGGGGCACTGGCTCCCCACCTATTTCATGCGCAGCCGCGGCATCGACGTGGGACGCGCCTCGATCATGATGGGAGGGATCATCCTCCTCGCCGTCATCGGCCCCGTCGCCGGCGGCATCATCGCCGACCGGTTGAAAAAATCAAGGGCGAACGCGCGCCCTCTGGTCGCCGCCGCAATCGCGCTCCTTTGCGGGATCGTGCTCTACGCCGGGTTTTTTCTGGATATCGCGGGCGCGCAGGTTCCCGCCTACGTCGTGTTCATCGCGGGCGGCATCCTCATGTTCGGCTACAGCGCCCCCGCCTATTCCGTAAGCCAGGACCTGGTCCCCGCGGGAATGCGCAGCATCAGCATGGGGATACTCGTGCTCGTCACCTACGGGACGCTCGCAGCCTATGCGCCCGTGGTGGTGGGAGGCCTTTCGGATCTCCTTGCAACGGCGGACGGTCCCAACCTCACGGCGGCATTCATGTTCGTTCCGCCGGTGGGCTTCCTGGGGGCGCTGCTGTTTTTCCTCGCGTCGCGCTTCCACGATCGCGACATGAAAAGGCTGGGGGACTCCGGGGGCCGATGATGAGGCATAACAATGTCTTGAGCAAGCCGCGAGGCATAACAATGCATGGAGAAAATCATGAGGCATGACTATACCCGTCTGTTTATCGCGTTCATTTTTATCTCCGGAGCCGCGCTCGTCGTCACCTGCGGTGATAAAAAACCCCCGTATAAAATCCTGCACGAGACGCTTGTGCAGCCCGCGGACCACGGGATGACGGGGGGGCCGATCTTCCCCCAGCAGGTTGACGTACTCATCCCCGACACGGCGCCCGCCGACGCGCCCGTGTTCTTCAACCTGGGAAACGAGCACGATCTCACCGACCGCGACCTGGTAGGGCTGTATGAGTGCTACGGCCGTCCCGCGGACGTCATCTTCATCCAGGCCGAGCACCGCGGCTACGGGCAGAGCGTAACCGCGGACGCCGACCAGTCGCTCCCCCGCTACGTGACCGTGAACCAGGCGCTCGCCGATTTCCACCGCGTCGTCGGCGAATATAAAAAACGTTACCCGGGCCCGTGGATGGGCAGCGGCTACAGCTACGGCGGCGGGCTGGTCATCCACTTCGCCGCGAAATACCCGGACGACCTGGGCGTCATCCTCTCGTCGAGCGGCGTGGTCGACTGGCCGTTTCAGATGGACGCCTACGACCGCGGCGTGCGGCGCACCTTTGGCGATAAGGCGTACGCGCGACTCGCGGAGCACATCCGCAGTCTGGAACCCGGAGCGCTCTTCGACAACACCTGGCTCGAGCGTGAATTCCTCATAGCCCTCATTCACGGGGCCACGCAGTACGAACAGTACACAATGCTCCTGCCCGTGGTGAACCTTCTGGCGAAGCTTCCTGCCTCGTGGTTCCTGAAAACGCTCCACTGGATCGATAACGGGATCGCCGGCGGCGGGGCGTGGGCCTACGCCTCGTCCAACGCGAAGAAGACGCTCACGCGCGAGGAGGCGCTCACGGGCGCATGGGGATGGAGGCTCTGGCGCTACCAGCAGTGCAGGGAGACCGGCGTGTTCGAGGTCTCAGTGGAAACTCCTGGCATTTTCACGAGGACCCGCGGCGATTTCGTAGCCGAGTGCAATGCACTCTTTGGGGAGGCGCCCGCCGCGCGCGCCCCCGAATGGTCGCCGCGCGCGATGATTAGGGACCTCAAAACGCCGCTTGTATACGTGGCCGGGGGCATGGACCCGTGGATGGGTCTTTGCCTTGAGGAAAAGAACGCGCCAAAAAAAGGCCGTTACTTCTACGTCCCCGGCGGCCGGCACTGCCCGGATCACGGCGACGACCCGGCGCTTTCGAAAGAGGTGCTCGCGGAGATGCTCAGATGGGCGCGGACGCCAGGGTCAAACCGGTAGGCGCATTACGCCCTAGTGGTGCAGGGAATTCACGTCGATGGTTTCGATCCCGGCGGCGATCATGTCCCGTATGACGCGGCCCAGGAACTTCATGTAGTTCTTGAGCTCCTCGGGGGTCTTGTCCGGGTAATTGCGGAAGGAGATGAGAATCCCGCTCAGCGAGGCGAAGAGCGCGTGGGAGAGCACCCGCAGGCTGCCGTCGGGCCTGATCTTGCGGAAGACGATGTCGAACCGGTCGAAGATCATGCGGTCCTGTGCCTTGACCCGCTCGAGCATTTCGGGCGTCAGGGAGCCCTCGAGCATGAAGTTGACCAGCATCTTGAAGTACAGGTCGTTTTCCGTGAGATAGTTGATGAATCCCTCGACGAGGCGGTCGAGCCCCTGGGTCCCCGTCGCGTCCTCGAGCCTGAGCCCGTCGAGCACCTCGATGATCCGCGCGCCGTTCTGCAAGAAGGCCTCGACGAACAGCGCCTGCTGGTCGGGGAAATACCGGTAAATGAGCGCCGGGGAGATGGCGGCCTCGCGGGCTATGTCGCGGATGTGCACGTCATGGAACGGCTTGGAGGCGAACACACGCTCGGCCGCGGCGACGATGTGCTCCTTACGGGCCTGCCGCTCCTGTTCCTTGAGGTGCGAAAAGGATTTCCGTGGATTCATCGCCGCCTGTACCGCTCTCCTTTTATTGTCCTTTCATCGTGCATGACAGTACCGGTGCAGCACCCTGCCGTTCCGCTTTCCACGATGCGGATTATATCGATGAGAACCCTTCCGCTTTCCCCGCGTGCGTGTCAAGAAATAATGAAGCGCCCGGTCATTAAAATCAGGCACCCGCATACAGCGTTTCGATCCCGGCCTGGTACTTTTCCAGCACCTTCCTGCGCTTGAGCTTGAACGACTGCGTAAGAAGCCCGTTGTCCACCGAAAAGCCCTCGTCCGCGACCAGGATGTCCCTGGGAATTTCGTACGAGCCGAACTTGTTCGCGAGCTTCGCGCGTATCTCGGACGCGAGCAATTCTTTCACCCTGGGTGAAGCCGCGAGCGAGGCGGGATCGTCCGGGATGCCCAGCCCCGCGGCGAATTTTTTGAGCGCGGCGAAATCGGGAACGACCAGGCACACGGTGAACGGCCTGTTGAGCCCGCTCACCATCGCGTACTCGATGTACGGGGAGAGGACGATCTCCGCCTCCATGGCGGCGGGGAAGATGTACTTGCCGTTCTCGAGCTTGAAGGATTCCTTGATCCTCCCGGTGATGTAAAGGAAGCCGTCGTCGTCTATGAATGCCATGTCCCCGGTGCGCAGTCCCCCGTCCGGCGTCATGACCTCGGCCGTCGCCTGGGGCTTGTTGTGGTAGCCCTTCATCACGTTGGGACCGTACACGATGAGCTCTCCCTCGCGGCCCGGCTCGTCGGTCACGGAGGTGTCGATCGCGAGCCTCACCTGGTCGAAGGCCTTCCCGCAGCTTCCCACCCTGTTGTAGTCGGGCGTGTTGGTGGCAATGCCGGGCGAGGCCTCGGTCATGCCAAGGGCCTCGTACACCGGGATGCCCGCGTCGTTGAAGAATTCGGCGACGGCGGGATTGATCGCGGCGCTCCCGGTAAGGGCGATCGTAAGTCGGCCCCCGAACTTCTCCCGTATCTTCGAGAACACGAGCCTGTCGGCCACGGCGAATTTCATGTTTTCAATGACGCTCTTTTTTCCCGCGCGCGCGAGCTCCCTGCGCCGCCGGCCGCT
>CALMJO010000663.1 GCA_937864375.1 uncultured Spirochaetota bacterium | reverse complement strand
TATCTATAGATAGAAAGGGGCCATGTCAATGAGAAAATTGCGCGGCGCGGCGCACCGGCCGCGCGGATTTTCCAATTGACATCCCCGGAAAATGAGCGCTCAATAGCGCCAGTTCTGCAGTGGAGGTTTGTTCGTGGAAAAATTTAGAAAGTATCTTTTCGTGGAAAGGCTGCTTTCCCTAGTCTCGGGAGCGGAATTTTTTAAGACGTCATTTGCTTGGTTCATGCGCGCCTGCGCCGTGCTCTCGGGGCTTGGCCTGCTGGTGGTATGGGTCGTGCTGTGGACGCGGGTCGTGAATCTCGACTGGCTCGGGATCATTGGCGGCGTGATCGGCCAGGCGATCTTCCTGGTGTTCGGCTATGTCGCGGTGCACCTCCAGCTACTGCGCGCGCGGGACGTCGCGAATCTTCCCGCCCTGGATGACTACCGCGTCATTCCCGTATTCGTGGTTTTCATAAAAATGTGCGGCGAGCTCCTCGCGGCCTTTTTCGCAATGGGCGGCGTCGTCATGGGCGTCTTCGTATGGTTCGCGGGCATGGCGCCGGCGCACATACCGGGGTTCGGGTACTCGGGAACGGGATTGCTGGGCGGCCTCATGTTCATACTCGTGGGCCTCGTCCAGGGTTTCCTCGCGCTCTGCTTCGCCTACTTCATCGCGGAACAAACCGGGGTATTCGTCGACATCGCCCGGAATACAAGGAAGGAGCGTTAGCCAATGATCGGCACTCGCACGATGGGCGCGTTCGCGCTCAATACCCTGGACCGCTTCCTTGCCGCGCTCGCGGGCGCGGCGGGCGGTCTCGTGTTCGTACAGTTTCCCCAGTTCCTCGCCCAGTACCTGCAGCGGCTGGGAGGGCACATCGACGAGGCGACGCTCAGCGCGGCGAAGTTCAAGATCCCGGAGCTGGCCGCGAGGGCGCAGGAGCTTAAAACGGGTCTGGAAGCGATTTCGGGAGCTCCCGCGCTCATGAAGCTTCCTTCCTTCCTGTACCACGCGCAGTGGGACATTGCGAAGGCTGCATGGAAAAACTTCACGCCGGGGATGACCTTCAACGATGCGGGGCTGCTCTACTTCTTTTGCGGCCTGGTGATCGCCCTGCTCCTGTACGGCGGGGTGAAGTTTGCCCTCGTGAAAGCGCTGGCTGCGCTGGGCGTAAGGCGGGACGCCGCGGCCTGATCATCGCGCGGCGCGGCGGGCGCGCCGGAGGGAGAAATACGAGTACCCCGCATAGACGCAAGAGAGCGCGAGGGCCCCAAGATCGTCGACCCAGCCTATGGGTCCCAGGACATCCGGGATTAGATCGATGGGCGACACCGTGTAGATGAGCCCGCAGCACAGGAGCGCGAGGGAAAAAAAGAAGCGCCCGCGTGCACGTCGTAATCCGGCCCCGTTTTTTCTCATGCGTTTCTCACCGGGGCGCGGCAGATCGCCCCCCCCCAAATTATTTATTTACTTTTTTATACCGGCAGGATAGAAAAGGCAAGTCCGGATCGTCCGCGGGAGACGCGGGATTCGTGACGCGCACGGCAGGCTTGTCCAGCCTGCAGTTCCCCCGGCATGCCGGCCGGATGACACCGGACGGAGCGGGAAAAAAATTCAGGAGAAAACATCATGAAGCGAGGATTTCAGTTTCTGATCCCGGTTTTGATTGCGGCGGTGGTGGCGTGCGCGGGTGCGGCCGTGGCCGCGGAGCTTTTCACCAAGGACGTGGACCACGACGGTTTCCCGGACGACCTGGAAAAGGCGACCAAGAACGACATCAAGGTGAACGAACCGCTCAAGAAGAGCATGGCCGGCGGCAAGTGCGGCGTCATCAAGACCGACCTCATGAAGATGGGCGCTCCCCAGAACGTGCTCCTCATCCTCGACATATCGGGAAGCATGAACGAGGCGATGGGCGATTCCACCAAGATGGAGGTCGCCAAGAAGATACTCGTGAAATATATTGATGCCCTGCCCGCGTCCATGAAGGCGGGCCTCATGATCTACGGGAACTCGGACTGCGGCGACGACAGCATCCAGCTCCTCGTCCCCCTGGCGCAGTATAACCACGACGCGCTCAAGGCGCAGATCGCGGCCCTGCAGCCCCGCGGCTCCACGCCCATAGCGCTGTCCATCGCGAAGGCCATGGAGTTCCTGAAAGGGCTGGAGCGCGAAAACAACAGCCTCATACTCATCAGCGACGGGCAGGAGAGCTGCGGCGGCGACCCCGTAAAGGCGATCCTGGAGCTCAGGGACAGCGACGCGAACCCTGAGGTCACCGTGATCGGTCTTGGCGTGGACAAGAACACGCGCGCGCAGCTCGCGAAGATCGCCTCGTCGAGCGACGGAGTGTACGAGGACGTGAAAACCGAGGCCGACATGGTCAAGGCCTTTGCGAACTTCTTCAACAAGCTTTCGGGCATGTACAAGGACATCGTGTGCATCGTGAAGCAGTACAACACCTACCTGACCCAGGAGACCGAACAGTTCAACAAGAGCAAGAACTACATCATCAAGGCGCAGACCATGTCGAAGGACGCCACGCTCACGGCCGCGCTCGCGAAGGTCCAGGCACAGATAGAGCAGAACCACGCGGACCGCGTCGCGGCCAAGGACAAGCTCAACGAGATGATCAAGAACAAGCTCGACGAAATGGAGCAGTCCACGAAGGCGTTTGTTGGGACCAAGTAGGGCTCAGCCGCGGCTGAGCCTCTATCTCCAAACGGCGCGGCGCGCGCATAACCGATGGACAGGAATGCGATCAGAAAAAGGCTCGCAGCGGGAATCGATCAGCTCGCGGAAACGCTGGCGCTCGGATGCGTGGAATTCGCATACGAGGGTGACGGCGGACTGGTTTCCCTGGACCGCAGGGAGCTCGTGACGGAACGGGAATTCCTGTCGCTTGAAGCGCTCAGGGAGAAGGTGCCGTACCTTTCGTCCCCGGACGCCCCGTCTCATTCTATTGCCCTCCCGGCATCGGGGGCCGAGCTGCAATGCTCCGTGTACCGGTTGCGGGAGAAAAGTCCGCACTGGTTCATGATCGTGCAGCATGCCTCCGCCCCCCCGCCCCATGCCGACGCGGTACTGCGCTGTTTCGCGGGGACGCTTGGCGCCGCGGACGAAAGCCTGGACGTCGCGGAGGGAGGAACCGACGGGAAGAGGTACAAGGAAGCGCTCAACAGCATGCGCTCCATCCAGGCGTCGCTCTTTCCCCGCTTCGACGACGTCGAAAAAATGGACCTCGCCGCCGTCTACCTTCCCGCCGATGCCCTTTCGGGCAACTTCATAGACGGGTTCCCGCTTGATGCCGAAAATTACCAGTTCGTCGTGTGCGATGTGTATGAAAGCGAGACCCAGTCCTCCTTTATCGGGACCATGGTGCGCGCGCTGGTGCGCTCGTATTCGTCGCCTCGCGTGGTTCCCAGCGCGCTCCTGGAAAAGGTCACGGGGAAGCTTGGATCTATCGCGGGAGGCGTCTCCTATAAAATCTTTCTCAACGTGGTTCAGCTCAACCAGAAAAACGGCAAGGCGCGCGTGAGCTCCTACGGCAGGGTCAACACCTTCTTCCATGTCGCGAAAAACAAGAAGGTGTACGATCTTGGAAAGTCCACGATAGGCGCGGCGCTCGCTTCCCAGACCGCGTTCAAGGACATTCCCCTGCAGATGGAAACGGGCGACATCCTCCTGTACTACTCCAGGGGAGTGTCCGACGCGACGCCGGAGGATGCCCCCACGGCATACGGCGAGCAGCGCCTGGGAAAGGACCTCGCAAGCCATGCGGCGCTTTCATCCAGGGAAATAGTTCACGAGACCATCGATTCCGTGTTCGAGTTCACGGGATATGCGCCCGTGAAACAGGACCTCATCCTCATCGCGATGCGGAGGACGCCATAGCGGCGCGCCCGGGCCTCGTCCCGGGAGAATACTTCCTGAAGCTTCAAGGCGGCACATGGCCCTTTTCCCGTGGAAAAAAATTTCGTCCCGCATGGTGCACCGCAATCCCTGGTGGGGCTATTTCCTCGACAGGGTGGGCGCGCCCCCGTTCGGGGAAACGGACTACCACTACGTGAGCACGCCCGGTTCGGTAATCATCGTCCCGGTAAATGCCGATGGCTCGCTTGTGCTGGTACGGCAGTACCGGTACCTCATGGAGATGGAGAGCCTTGAATTCCCCGCGGGCGGCATGAAGGAAGGCGAACGGCCGGAGGATCGCGCCCGGCGGGAGCTCATAGAAGAGACGGGGCTTGACGGCGCGCTCGAATACGCGGGAAGGTTCAATCCCTGCAAGGGCGTCATCCGCGAATGGGCGCACGTCTTTATCGCGCGGGAACTCTCCGCCTCGGCCATGTACGCGCGCGATCACACCGAGGAGTTCGAGGTCGTCACCCTGGGCCCGGAAGAGCTTGACGGGCTTGTCCGGTCGAACGGTATCATGGACGGTATGACGATGGCGGCATGGGCGATGGCGAGGGAGAGGCTTCTGCACTCATCGCGATGATCATTGGATTGATTAACGTCCCCAGATTCGGCGCCGGAGCCGATGTGAAGATATTCTCATTACAAAAAATTCTGGCATACAAGCCGCCATGGAGCCGGGCGCTGCCATTCCGATTTCAATACCTCCTGAAAACCCCCGCGAGCTTCCCGAGTATCTCTACCGTGTCGACCATAATGGGCTTATAGGCCTTGTTCGCCGGAAGGAGCTGCACGGCGCCGGACGCTTTCTTGAATATCTTGAGCGTCGCCTCGTCCTCGATGAGGGCCGCGACGATTTCGCCGTTCTGGGCCGTGTTCTGCTTTTTGATGATCGCGAAATCGCCGTCGTGGATGCCTTCCTCAATCATGGAATCTCCCTTGATCTTGAGCGCGAAGAACTCGCCGCTGGTGAACATGGAGGCGGGGAAGTCCAGGTACTGCTCCACGTTCTCGTCGGCGAGTATGGGGGCGCCGGCGGCGATGCGGCCCACGAGGGGCACCTGGATGGAATCGGAGGGCGCCTCCTTGACGTGGCTGGCGAGCTCGATGGCGCGGGACTTGTTCTGGACGCAGTGGATGTAGCCTTTTTTCTCGATCGCCTTGAGGTGGTCGTAGGCGCCCTTTACCGTGATATTAAAACTGTCGCCGATCTCACGGACGGTGGGCGGGTACCCTGATTCCCGTATGCTCTTCTTGATGAATGCGAGAATCTCTTCCTGCCGATCGGTGAGCTCCTTCATGGCTTTCCTCCGGTATTTAAGCTAAACATTAAACTAGCATACACCGGTATAGATGTCAAGCAAATATTTTCAAAATTATTTAATTTATGGAGAGGAGGATTCGCCCGGGTATGTGAAGTCGAGTCAATTATTATTGTTGCGCAAACGAGGCGGACGTGCATACATTTTCGCTGAGCCTTAATCGGACCCCTAAATCATAGCTTTGAGGTGTTGTAATGACCATGAAGAAATGGATACAGCTTGCCGCATTCGTCACGGCCGTCACGTTTATTTCGTCGTGCGGGGGGGGAGTGAAAACCCTTCGTTCAATCCCGCGCTCCGAGCGCAAGGGACTCGCCGCGCTCAATTTCATGAACAACACCCAGAAGAGCAGGGCCGAGGAGTTCCAGCCCTGGGAGGTTGGCCTTTCCTCGATGCTCACCACGGACATCGAATCCATAGGCCTGTTCAACATCATCTCCAAGGAGCGCATGAAGGACGTGATGAAGGAGCAGGAGATCCAGATGACCGGCCTCGTCAACGAGAAGGACATCGTGAACGTGGGCAAGCTCGTGGGCGCAAGCTACATACTGGCGGGCGCCTTCACCGAGATGAACGGCATGATGCGCATCGAGTCCCAGGTGTATTCCGTGGAGAAGGGGATACAGCTCGGGACGGCCTCGGTCCAGGGCAAGACGAGCGATTTCTTTGACCTTGAAAAACAGCTCGTCACCAAGGTCAGCGATTTTCTCAACGTGGTGCTCACCGAAAACGAGCAGGTCGTGATCAAGGCCAAGGTCGAGACCAAGTCGGTCGAGGCCTCCCTGTCCAACTACAAGGGCGAAATCGAGCTCGCCAAGGCGAAAGAGCTCGAGGAGAGGGGCAAGAAAGAGGAAGCCCTCAAGCTCAAGCAGGTCGCGAAGGAGGAATTCCAGAAAGCCTTGAAGGAAGACCCCAACTACGAGAAGGCGAAGCAGAACCTCGCCAAGATCGTGAGCGCCATTCCCGTGACCCTCTGACGCTCCATGCCCTGCGCACTCGGCCCTCCCCGGGCGATGGGTGCGCAGGGAAGCCCTGCGCCTGTAATTGCCCCGATCCGGTGAAACGCGATTTCCCTGCTGACGAAACCGGAACCATGTGTCGATAATAATGAGGGGGCCGATGTGTCCCCCGCGGGGGGGCGCGCGCGTTTCACCGTTGAATTAACTTGACTTTCGAGCCGAACGCGCGTACGCTGAATCTCCCGTCATATACCGGCCTGAGGGTATGTAATGAAGATAGTGGTTCCGCTTGCGGAAGGATTCGAGGAAATTGAGGCAGTGACCATCATCGACGTGCTCCGGCGCGCGGGGCTGGACGTCACCTCCGCGCATGTCAGGGACAACCCGGTTAAGGGCTCCCACGGTATCCCGGTCACGGCCGACAGGAGCCTCGCGGAGCTCAAGCCCGCCGAATTCAACTGCATCGTGCTCCCCGGGGGACAGCCGGGAAGCGATAATTTGAGAAAGAGCGACGCGGTGATATCCTTTATAAAGCACATCTTCTCGAAGGGCGGATACACCGCGGCGGTATGCGCTGGACCCATTGTACTGGGACATGCGGGCGTGCTGTACGGGAAGAAGGCGACCTGTTTCCCGGGATACGAAAAGGACTGCGAGGGAGCGACGATGACCGGCACACCCGTGGAGCATGACGGCACGGTCATCACGGGAAGGGGCCCGGGATGCGCGCTTCCCTTCGCGCTCGAACTCGTGAAGACGCTCGCCGGGGAGCAGGTCATGAAAGAGCTGGTAAAAAACATGCAGGTTTACTGGATGGGTTGACGTGGCACTTGTTGAATCGAAAAAGAGCGTATTCAGGGCGGGCGCCTACGTCTACATCGAGGGCGATGAGGACAGCGACGAGATTTTCATCGTGGAAAAGGGCGAAATCCAGCTCAAAACCGCCGGCGAGCAGATAAAGAAATTCAACAGCATCATCC
>CALMJO010000662.1 GCA_937864375.1 uncultured Spirochaetota bacterium | reverse complement strand
TGGGAATGTTTCCCATAAATAACGGAAAGGAAATGCAGGATAATCTCGAATACCTGCTCGCCGAATTCGTAAAAGGCCGCTTGAATATCATCACGTTTATGGATGTGGAGTCGAGGATATCCAACGCCCGCGTATCCGCTTTGTACAGTCAGCAGGCGTACGTGAACTCGATGCTTCAGATCTATATGATTTGCGGCAGAGAAGATCTGTTGAAGGAGATGTAAACACCGCATGGACAAATATATACGATTATTAATTAATAACCGGGTTACCATTCTCATCGGGTTGCTGCTGTTGTCGCTGATTGGAATAAAGAACGGCGTCAATCTGCCCGTGGACGCGGTGCCGGATATCACGAACGTCCAGGTCGTCGTCAATATTAAAACCGCCGGACTGGATCCGGAGCAGATCGAAAAATCGATAACACGTCCCGTGGAGATGGAGCTTCAGGGACTGCCGAACCTGGAGCAGCTGCGGTCCATTTCGAAATTCGGATTGTCGCAAACCGTTCTCGTGTTCAAGGACGGCACGAACATCTACTGGGCCAGGCAGACCGTGGGGCTCAAGATGCAGGCGCTGCAGAGCGTGCTTCCCGCCGGCAGCGAGATGAACCTGGCACCGATCAGCACCGGATTGGGAGAGGTGGTGATGTATGCGGTGCTGCCCAGGGAAAATTCAAAAATTGCCCGCGACACGGAAGTCAACCAGATGATTTATTTGCGGACGATTCAGGATAATGTAATCAAACCCTATCTGATGGCGAATGTGAAGGGTATCGCCGAATCCGACGTCAATGGCGGGTATAAGAAGCAGATTCACATCAATCTGGATCCGGTATTGCTCGAAAAGAACGGCCTTACCATCGATGAAGTCGTCAATCGAATTCAAACGATAGGCAGGAACGTCGGCGGAGGTTATGCGGAGAGAAAAGACAAGCAGATAATCGTGCACACGTCCGGAACGATCGACATAAAGACGCTCAATCAGGTTCCCATAAAAATGAGCATATTCGGAAACCCGGTATTGCTGTCTCACGTCGCGGCGATAGAGGTGCACCATATGCAGCGCCTGGGGGGGGCCACCTATAACGGCAAGGAGGCCGTAATAGGAAATGTCCTCATGTTAATCGGGGAAAACAGCCGGGAGGTGGCCCGAAGCGCGGAAGAGGCTTTGAAAAAAATAAAACTGCCCGACGATGTAAACGTGGAAATCGTGTATTCAAGGAACTTTCTGGTGAATGCCACGCTTCAAACCGTTATCAAGAACCTCTCCGAAGGCGCCGCCCTGGTGGCTCTGGTCCTGTTCCTGTTATTGGGAAATCTGCGCGCGGCGATGATCACCGTGTTCGCGATACCGCTGTGCATGCTTTTCGTGGTAATTGGAATGGATTATTTCCAGGTATCCGCGAGCCTGATGAGCCTGGGCGCCCTCGATTTTGGTCTTCTGGTGGACGGCTCCATAGTGTTCATAGAAAACTACATGCGCCTCCTGGGAGGCAGGGATCCTTCGGCGCTGGGAAAGTCGGAACGCATGGGCATACTCGCGCGGTGCATGCGGGAGGTCATCAAGCCGGTCGCCGTCGGTCTGTGCATCATCATGCTCGTGTATATCCCCATTCTGAGTTTTCAGGGGATCGAAGGGAAATTATACAAACCCATGGCGTACGTCGTCCTCATGGGTATGGCAAGCTCATTGCTCGCGGCGGTCGCGGTAATGCCCGTAATAGCGTATCTTTTTTTGCGCGGATCGCGGCACCGGAGCACGGAACCGGTATTGTTCAGGATGCTCCAGGCGGTTTTCATTCCGCTCTCCCGGTTTGCCGTCAGGCACGCGCGGGCTACCTCCGCGGCGGCGGCTTCCATACTCATTTTTTCCGTAGTCGGTTTCCTGGCCCTGGGGAGCGAATTCATGCCCGCGCTGAACGAGGGGGACATGGTCATGAATATCACACGCGAAAGCGGCGTGTCCCTTAATGTCGCGCTCAAGGAGCAGGCGCTCGTGGAAAAAATAATTCTCAAGAACGATGAAGTTGAAAGGGTTTTTTCCCGTATGGGCACCAACGAAGCGGCGACGGACCCCATGGGCATCCCTTACACGGATTGCTTCGTAATTTTGAAAAATAAATTGACCCCGGACAAGAGAAAGCTGTTCGAAGACCTGAAGCGGGAAATACTCAAGGCATACCCCTCTTACGGCGTTTCCGAGTCCCAGCCCATAGAGATGAGGTTCAACGAAATCCTGGAAGGCTCACGCGCCGATATATCGCTTCGCATTTATGGGAAAGATTTGGATAAACTGTACGCGATACAGGACAATGTGGTGGAGATACTCGAAAAAATACCGGGCATCGCGGAGGTCGAGCTCGACGCGTTGACAGCGTTGAAAAAAAGCCCGGTGATGACCATATTATACGACTATGCCGCGCTTGCCCGGTATGACATCGACCTGAACGAAGTCAACTCCATCATAGAGACCGCCCTGGCGGGAAAGGAGGTAGGCGATTATTTTGAGAACGACTGGAAGTATCCCATAATCGTCAGATTCGACGACGAGTTGAAAAAAACGCCCGCGCAGATAGAGAAGATACCGGTGCCGGTGAAGGGCGGGGGCACGATTCCCCTGGGATATGTGGCGAAGATCAGGGAGGAAGAAAAAGTGACTTCAATCGCGCGAAGCAATTCTTATCGCTATGCGGGAGTGGCGATAAACCTCAAGGACAGGGATCCGCTAAGTTTTATTAAGGATGCGCAACAGAAAGTAAACCTGCAGACCCTGGGGCTTTCATCCGACTTCGACATATCATGGGAGGGGCAGTTCAAAAACCTTCGCCAGGCGCAAATTCGCCTGGCTGTCGTAGTGCCGCTGATACTCGGGATAATTTTTTATCTTCTTTACCTGACGTTTCATTCCGTTACTCAGGCCCTGCTGGTCTTCACGGGAATACCGTTGGCGCTTTCCGGGGGAATAATTGCCCTGCATGTGACGGGCATTCACTTCAGCATATCGGCGGCCGTCGGTTTTATCGCCTTGATGGGTATAGCCGTGCTCAATGGCCTGGTGCTCATCAGCTTCATCAATGGGCTCATGCAGGAGAAAGTCCCACTGAAGGAAGCGCTGCAGAGAGCCATCGAAATACGCTTGCGGCCGATTTTAATGACCGCGCTCGTCGCGAGCCTTGGGTTCCTGCCGATGGCGGTCAATACCGGAGTGGGAGCGGAAATGCAGAGACCGCTCGCAGTCGTGGTTATGGGAGGGATTATTACATCGACTTTTCTGACGCTCGTCATAATGCCCGCGCTTATTATTATGTTCAATAAGCAGGGGAAATGATCCGCCGGTCAGGCGGTAACTTGGGGCATATAAACCGGGATCAGGTCTTGAAGATGTACATGGCCCACTGCAGGGCGGTATAATAGATGTCCGGCGCGAGGCGCTCGTTCAGTCCCAGGCGTTTGGCCAGGGCGGAGAAGCTCGTCCAGTCGGCCCGCTCGTAGGCGAGTATGAGGTCGTATGCGTCGCGGAACCGGTTCTCGCCGCCCATGAGCGCGTGCTTGATGTCCTCGGAGATGGGAAGGTCGCCCAGGATCTCCGCGATGGGCCTGTCGATGAAGGCGTCGAGCATGGAGAACATTCCCATGAGGAAGAAGTCCGCCTCCCGCTCCTTCATGCCGATCTTTGACGCGAGGACCTCGCCGAACTTGGCCCTGGTCATCGCGACGAGGAACCGCAAGAAGTTCGAGGAGATGGCCGCCATGCTGGGCGGGCTGGACCTGG
>CALMJO010000661.1 GCA_937864375.1 uncultured Spirochaetota bacterium | reverse complement strand
CGCGCGATGAGGTCGCCCGGTCCGCCCCCCGCCGCCGGGACGAGCGTGGCTACCCCGATGCTCACGGCGAGCACCGCCCCGGCCCCGGGAGCCCCGTGGGGAATGCGCGCCTCCGCGAGCGCGGTGCGAATGGATTCGGCGGTCGCAACGGCCCCCTCCAGGTCCGTTTCGGGCATGATCACGGTGAATTCCTCGCCGCCGTACCGGGCCGCGACATCCGACGACCGCTTGCAGCATGTTTTTATCATGAGCGCGATATCCCTCAGGCGGTCGTCGCCCGCCTGGTGCCCGTGCGTGTCGTTGTAATCCTTGAAGTGATCGATGTCCAGCATGAGCAGCGACAGGGGGCGCCGGTTCCGCTTCAGCCTGTTCCATTCCTCCTCGAGACGCGCGTCGAAGAAGCGCCTGTTGTAGATCTGGGTAAGCCCGTCCAGGTTCGATATCCTTTCGAGCTCGCGGATGAAGTGCTCGCGCGCGATCGCCGCCTTTTCCCGATCGGTGATGTCGGTAAGCACATAGAGCTTTCCGCGCCAGGGCTTGTCCTGGTCGAACGCGGTTGCGGACACCATGTAATACGTTTCGCCCCGTCGGAGCACGAGCCGGTCGGGGCCGGACTGGAGCTCCACGCGGTCGAGATCACCGTCCGGGGATGATATTGACACCCCTCCCAGGATCTCGAGCACGGTGCGGCCGACCACCTCTCCCTCGGGAAGCCCGATCATCTCGAGGAAGGCGCCGTTCGTCCAGGTAATCCTTCCACGGTGCACGTGCGCCAGCCCGTTGGGAATACCGCTCACCGTGGCCCGGTAGATGGTACTGGGAGAAATGACCCTCCCGTATCGCTTGAGTCCGATGAAGGCCGCCAGGATGAAGAAGACCATCGAGATGTTTCCCAGCGCCGGAAAGCCGGGCCCCATCTCGCCCAGAAGCACCCTCGACAGGGCGAGCCCCGCCATGGCGACGAGCAGGCCTCCGAGCAGGAACATCTTCTCGAGCCGCGCCTGCGGGTCGCGCTCCTTCCTGACCGACGTCCCAAGCCAGAGCGCGAGGCCCACGAACATGACCATCCAGAGGGTGTTGTACACCACCTGCCAGGGGCCGGGATAGGAGGGCCAGCCCCCGGGAATGCCGTACGCGGCCGCGCTGGTATAATCGGGGAAGGCGACATGGCTCAGGTACATGGCGATAAACGGCGCGAAGATCAGGAGCCGTATGCGCCAGGACACGGGCCGGATGATCGAAATGATCTGCTCCGCGGCGAGACCCCCGAAGGAGAGCCACATTATGCTCAGCAGCCTGAACAGCAGAAACGCGGTGTCCGCGTCGGTGGTGCGCCCCAGCCGCGCGACGATTACGTCGTAAAACCCCCACAAAATGATCCCGCCAAGCACGCGCTGCAGCGCGCGGGCGCTGGAGGCCCTCATGTCATGCCTCCCCAGGTAGACGTACATCGCGGACGAGTACGCGACCACGAAGAAGAGGTTGGCCAGGTAGAACAGTTCGGATGATTCGTAGCTCATCGTTGTACGACGCCACTGAGGGCGGCGGCACATGATAGCGCGTCCTCTCACTCCAGTCATCAAAAAAAAGAGCAGAACCCGCACAGGGCCATAAAAATTAATGCTGACGTTCCGCTCCCGGCATGGGAGAATGCGTTATGAAGGGCATGCGGGAGGAAAGCTTCCAGGTCCGCGTGGACTGTTATTCCGGCTCCAGGGACGCGGAGCGGCCGTACCGCGTCCGCATGGGGGAGGCCGATCTGCCCGTCCGCGAGATCATGGACCGGTGGCATGATCCGGACGCCGCATACTTCAAGCTCCTGTGCAATGACGGGAACATCTACATCGTGAAGCATGATTTTGACGGGGACCGATGGACTCTCACGCAATTCGTCAGGACCGGCGGGGAAAGGGAGCCATAAGGATGCCCCGCACGCGCACATGGACGCTCATCGCGCTTCTTGCCGCGATCCTCACGCATGCCTCCTGCGAGGATCCGCGCGATCCCGCGTCGCGGAGCCGGGATCAGTCGCACGCATATCCCCGCGAACTTCGGTACGAAACCGCCGACGGCTGGACCATCCACGCCTCGCTCTCTCTCTCGACAAGGGCGCAACGACCACTCCTCATCGACATCCACATGCTCCAGGCCGACAGGACCTATTACCCGGTGAGGCCGCAGACGCTCGAGTTCTGCAGCGTGCTCGTCATCGACATGCGCGGGCACGGCGATTCGCTTTCGTACCGCGGGCAGACCCGCTCCTGGGAATCGAACGAGGGCAACATCTACTGGGGCTCCTTCGAGGACATCCGGGAGGGAATACGCCAGGTGGAGCGCCTGCACGGCGACTGGATCGACACTGGAAGCATATTTCTCGAGGGGAACAGCTATTCCTGCGTGCTCATCCTCCAGTATTTCCTCGCGGCGCCCGCCGGCGTGAAGGGGCTCATCTGCATGTCGCCCGGGGACAGCTACGGCCAGGGCGTGGCGGGCGCGTTCGCGGCCGTGCTCGATGCCGCGTCCCCGGTTCCGGTCTACGCCGTGTGCTCGAAGGGGGACTATTACTGCAACGGGCAGGTGGCGCTCATGGAGGGTGCGTGGCGCGCTCGGATGCAGGGAACGCTTTCTCCGTCAAGGGCCCTGCAGCTCACGAGATTCGTGATGGAGGAGGGACGCGTGCACGGGACCCATTTTCTGTACACGCACCCGCACCGCTACCCGGGCGCCCTCATCTCGTGGATGAGGCTCGTCCTCGGGGAGCCGGACTGATGCACGGTGAGCGCGCTGCGCGCTCCCGTTCGTCGGCCCCCTGATCCCTCAGTCGGCTATTCTTTCCAGCCCAGCTCGGCGACCGCGACCTCGCCCCTGGTGAGCGAGGCTACCCACGGCCAGCCCGCGGTGGTGATGTACCATTTCCCGTCAACGTAAACGTATTCGGGCGCGTGGGCCCTGAGCACCGCAGCGAGCGAGGGCGCGTTCTTTTCCCCGCGGTAGGTCCCGAACGAGTACGGGTTCGTGCCCGCGAAGACGAGCGTCTCGTTGTAGGATTCGCGGTCCAGCCACACGCCCATGGAAAGAAGGAGCGGGTTCCAGAAAAACGAATCGTTGTTGTACGTGACCGACAGGAAATATCTTCCGTTATGTGAAAGAAGGAAGGGCGACTCGGTCGTCGCCGTCGCCCCCGCCCTCTCTGCGCCAAATCCCGTCTCGAGCGCGGGCCGAATATACTGCCAGTGTTCGAGGTCGAACGACTGGTACACGTCCACCGACGAATAGTAGCCGTCCCGCGCGGTCGCGTACATGAGCCACTGCCCGTCGGCAATTTTCAGAACCATTGGATCGCGGAACTGCGCGTGGTATGGGAGAAAAGAGCGCTCATCGTCCTCCTTCCAGTCATAGCCGTCAGGGCTCTGTGCGGCATACGCGCGGTGCGGCGAGAACCACATGCGGTAGCGGTCCTCCACGATCACGTGGGGCGCCCAGGCGAGCCTCCCGAAGTCGGCGACCGGGTCCCGCTCCTCCATCATGGCGCCGTCCGCGGGAGGAAACGAGGGCGAGATCCCGTGCGCAAAATACTTTTCCTTCGAGTAATCCCCCTCGCCAAAGGCCGTGATGCCCAGGATGTGCCACGTGCCGTCGCGCGTGCGGTACACCGTATGGTCGTTCACGTAATCGCCCGTTTTCCGGGGGCGGAAGACCGGCCGCCAGGGCGAGGCGATGAATGGCGTCACGGCGGGACCCCTGCCCTCCCCGCGCGTATCCAGCGGAACGATGCGGTCGAACGCGCCGTCGGACGACCTGACCCTGAACACGTACCTGGACGCGGGCTTGAGCCCCTCCGCGAGCCAGCTCCCGAAGCGCGCCTCTCCCACGGGAGTTTCCACGGAGCCGTCAATGCTCGATATCGCATAACGCTGGGTGGCCGGGTTTGCGATCCAGCCCAGGTGCGCCCAGTCCGGGCCCACGTTCACGCGCACCCCGAATTTTTCCTGGAGCCGCGCCACATCCTCCTTCCCGATCGAGCTGTAGAAGTCGGTTTGTACCGGCAGGTCTATTACGATCCTCACTGCAATTTCCATGAACAGGAGGAGAGCCGCGGGAACGGCCGGCAGCAGGAGCATCTTCTTCTTCCTCGTCACTGGTCACTTCCCTTCAGTCAACATGAATGGCGTTATACGAAATTCAAAGCGCTCCCTCATTGGAAGCGAATGAACGCGTACGAAAGCGGTCGCAGCGTTATGGGAGATCCGGCCTTTAAATCCAGGGTCGTGCCCTGGATCGCCGGGAGGCTCCCATCCGCCGCGAGCGCGAGCTTCGTCCCGTTCAGAAGCAGGTCACCGCCCAGGACATCGGGAGCATTCATCACGTACATCATGACGCGCCCCTCCTTCATGCCGGGAAAGCTCACCGCGGCGTTGCGATCGTGGTGCAGGTTGATTACGAGCGCACACGTGCCGCCGCCTGCCGCCTCATGCGCGTACGCCCTCACCTTCGAGACGCCCTCGCCCTCGACGTGGACGCCGCAGGCGCCCCTTCCCATCAGGCGCTTCCAAATGAGCGAATTCCAGTAATCCGGCCGCGGGACGCGCGTATCCTGGTCGATCATGCCGTAATCGGAACCGCAGAGCGTCTGGCGCACCACGACCGAGTGGCCGTTCCTCGCCAGGAGCCCCAGCTGGTCAAGCCACCAGAGACCGGCGATGTAGACATTGGACAACCCGGGCTCGCCGCCGTACTGCGCGTTCCCGGTCTCGCCCAGCCACACGGGCTTTCCGGGCGCGAACTCGCCGCGAAGTTTCACAATCCTGGATCCCCAGTATTCCGCCTCGTCAAGATAGTCCGGCTCCAGGAGCCGTGCGGGATAGGCGCGACGGGAGCCTACGGGTCCCCTGCGCGACTGCTGCGGGTAGTAATGCCAGCTCACGACGTCGAAGGACTTTCCGGCTCGCTCGAGATAGGGGGCCATCGTCCCGAACAAAAGTCCCAGGGGCTCGCCCAGGACCGGCCAGACGGCGCTCCCCTGCCCGGTACACAAGGATTCCGGGTGGTACTTCTTCACGAGCGCGCGCAGCGACGCTAGGTCCCGGTCGTACTGCGCGGGGCTCACGGTCTTGGAAGGCCCGTACGCGTACCAGAAAAGATTCAGCTCGTTCCCGAGCTCCCACATGGCGACACGCTGGCCCCGTTTCGCCGCGTAGGCAAGGAGCGACTCGGCGTTCGCGGCGTCCCAGCTTCCGTCGGGCTTTCGCGACGAGGGGCCCGTGTTGAGGGTAAACACGAGCTTGAGGCCGTTACGAGCCGCGAATCCCGCCGCGGCGTCCCAATGCGTCCTGTTCATCAGGGACTCGTAGCCCGCGGGGGGCGCCTTCTTCTCCTTCCCGTCGCTTTCCATGTCATAATAGACCTTGTCCGCTTCCGTACCGCCTATGCGCAGGTACGCCGGCGCGAGCCCGCGCGCGAGCGCGTCCATCCGCGGATCGTTGAAGTTGAACACGGGCGCGTGCTTCTCCCCGCCCCCCATCTCCACGCGGTCCGCCTTGGGATTCCACCATTTCCCGCCCACGAGCTGCGAGCTGTCGATCGCGAAGGAGATGAACTCGGGATCGACCGTGTTCACCGGCTTCCCGGCGTCGATGCGCACCAGGACCGCGCACGCGGGACCGGCGCCGTCGCGCAGGGATGCGTCCCGGTTTTCGATCGTGAGCGAGGGAGCCCGTTGTCCCCTGATAAACTCGGTAAACCCGCCCCGGGAATTCCAGACCCCTATCCTGATAAGGACAAACAATACGATAACGATCGATCCCGCCAAGATGAGAAAAATTCTCTTCTTCATCGTTTCTCCTCCATATTACGCGTCCCCGGCGGACGCTCCCATGCCTGTCTCTTATACACATCTCCGAGCCCACGAGACCGTACTAGATC
>CALMJO010000660.1 GCA_937864375.1 uncultured Spirochaetota bacterium | reverse complement strand
GGAACGCCGCCGCGGCGGGGCTCGATGCCGACGCCATCATACAGTCGCTCAAGCAGTACTCGCGTTACGACATACCGGAGATCATGGTCGTTACTGTGAACGAGCAGATGCGACGCTACGGGCTAATCAAGCTCGTAAAGGAGGGCGACACGCTCCTCCTCGTTTCGAAGGACGCGCTGCTCATGGCGGAGATAGTGCGCGAAAAAAAGATCCAGCCCTTCATCGAGCGCGCCCGCGACGACTCCACGGTTATCGTGAAGCCCAATCTGCGCGGCCACGTGAAGCAATCCCTCATCAAGCTCGGGTTTCCTGTGGAAGACCTGGCGGGATACGAGGAGGGCGACCGCTGCGAGATCCGTCTCAGGGAAACCTCCCAGCACCATCAGCCTTTCTCCATCCGTGATTACCAGCAGAGCGCGATCAGCGCCTTTTACAGGGGAGGCGGACCGGAGGGCGGCAGCGGCGTCGTGGTGCTTCCCTGCGGCGCGGGCAAGACCATTGTGGGAATAGGCGTGATGGCCCGCCTCCAGACCGAAACGCTCATCCTCGTGACCAACACGGTCGCCCTGCGGCAGTGGCGCGAGGAGCTCATCGATAAAACGCTTCTCCCCTCCGACCAGATAGGGGAATTTTCCGGGGAGAAAAAAGAGATTCGTCCCATCACCGTCGCCACCTACAATATCCTCACGTACCGCAAGAAGAAGAACGAGGACTTCGTGCACTTCAACCTCTTCCGCCAGAAAAACTGGGGCCTCATCATCTACGACGAGGTGCATCTCCTGCCTGCGCCCGTATTCCGCATGACCTCGGAGATCCAGTCCAAGCGCAGGCTCGGGCTCACCGCGACGCTCATCCGCGAGGACGGGATGGAGGCCGACGTCTTCAGCCTAATCGGGCCCAAGAAGTTCGACATGCCCTGGAAGATACTCGAAAAGTCCTGCTGGATCGCCGAAGCGCTCTGCACCGAGCTCAGGGTGGAACTTCCGGAGCACCTTCGCTACCAGTACTCGATCGCGAAGGACCGGGAGCGCTTCCGCATCGCCTCCGAAAACGAGCGCAAAGTCGATTACGTGAAACGCATCCTCTCCCACCACGACGGGGCGAGCGTCCTCATCATCGGACAGTACATCTCCCAGCTCGAGGAGCTCGCGCGCATATTCAGGTTTCCCCTCATCACCGGCGCCACGCCGGTCTCCGAGAGGGAGTCCCTGTACGGGCGATTCAAGCGCGGCGAGATCAAGACCCTCATCGTATCCAAGGTCGCCAATTTCTCGATCGACCTCCCGGACGCGAACATCGCGATCCAGGTGTCCGGGACCTTCGGCTCGCGGCAGGAGGAGGCCCAGCGCCTGGGAAGGATCCTGCGCCCCAAGAAAGGCGAAAACCGCGCCTACTTTTACACGATCATATCGGCGCACAGCGTCGAGGAAAAGTTCGCCCATAACCGCCAGCTCTTTCTCACGGAGCAGGGCTACGTCTACGTCATCCTGAACGAGCACATGTTCGAGGAGCGTTTTCCCGTCTAAAGATTTCCCTCCCTCGTGCCGATAATCAGGGCATGAGGATATCCACGGGCATCTCCGAAATCTCTTTCCAGTCTCCCAGGGCCGGACGCGCAGTCGACAGGACCTACATGTGGCCGGTCTACGACAACGGGAGCGTGACTCCCGTCCAGGGAATCGCCAAGAGAACGCAGGGCAATATCACCTACATTAAGCCCACGCCCGAGGAGCACCTCCGCCTGGTCGAGGACATGGAGCGCTCGCTCCAGTCCGAATACACCTCACGCGGCTCTTCCCCCGACAGGAAAAGCGTGGTGTATGCGCCCGGCACCTTTTTTGACGCTCTCGCCTGAAAGCAGCGCGGATAATCACCCGCTACACAAACAATAAGCGCTCCTAAAACCACCACCCATAAAACGCTTGCCTGTCGAAAAATTATTGTATATATTCACAAGCAATTGGCCGTTCAGAACTTTCAGTATCACTATACATTCGAGGAGGATTTGGATGAAAGCAAAGGTATTTGCGATTTTCGCGGCTCTCGCGATGGTGTTCGCGTTTTCTTACGGCGCAAGTGCGCAGACGCTTACGACGGATATCGTATTCCTGAAGCTGGGGTATGTTCCAGTTTATACGTTTGAATATGATACTGCCAATTCAGAAACCTATGACTGGACCGGTTTTGCGATTGCCGGTGAGTACAATCTCAACTTCGATAATTTCTGGCTCGGTTTTGGGCTGGAGTGGAAGAGAATGCAGGGATCCGATTTTGGAAGCGGGGCAAGCGGAGAAGATAAATACATCAACCAGTTTATATCGCCACAGTTTTCCGCGAAATTCGCGGCCATGGGCGGACTCTATGTTGGTGCGGGAGTTGAGGGGAAATACCTGATCAATTCCAAGGGACCTGCTGGTTTCGAGAAGCCCGACAAAAAAATCGACCTCTGGGTGAACGGCATACTCGGCTATTATGTTGTTAGCCCCTGGGACGGTGTATTTTTTGATCTGGAAGGCCGTTTTGGATACAATGTGACAAATAACCTGTACAAAGATTATTTCATTACAGACAAAAAAATCACCTCCAACTACGACATCACCCTGTACGTAGGTATAGGCTACAGGGCGACGCAGTCGGATTACTGATACCGGTCTGCATCCCTTAAAATGAAAAACCCGCTCTTGCGAGCGGGTTTTTTTGTTGGGTATTCCCTTCTGTTAGTTGGCCCGTTTTTCTGTATCATCCACCAAGAAGCTGAAGAACCGTTCTTGATTTCATATTGGCCTGAGCAAGCATCGCAGTACCACTCTGGACAAGTATCGTATCCTTCGTGAAGTTCACCATGGTCTCCGCCATGTCCGCGTCCCTTATCCGGCTTTCCGACGCCTGGATGTTTTCGTACGCGGTCATGAGGCCCTTGGATGCGCTTTCCATACGGTTGAAATACGCGCCAAGGTCCGCACGCTGCTTGGAAACCTTCTGAAGAGCGCTGTCGACCACTCCGATCGTCCTGTTGGAGTTGTCCGCGGTGCTCAGGTTCGCCCTGAATGCGCCGGTTTGCTCTTTCAGCTTGAGTCCCACCGAGGTCATCGTTCCTATGTACACCCTCTCCCGCTGGTGCATATTGGCACCCATGTGGAACCACATGCTCGACTTCGGGTTGGTCTTCGAGAACTCCCCGAGGAGGAGCTTGAATTTGTTGAACTCCGCCTGAGACGCGACCCTGTCGATTTCATCGATCAGCGCCGAAACTTCGACCTGGATGAGCTGCCTGTCTTCGGATGTATAGATACCATTCGAGGACTGGACGGCCAGGACGCGAATACGCTGCAGGATAGAGGAGGTCTGGTCCAGGTAGCCTTCAGCGGTCTGGACGAACGACATACCGTCTTCGGTATTGCGCTCGGCCTGGCGCAGGCCCTGGATCTGGGTCCTCATCTTCTCGGAAACCGCGAGACCGGAGGCGTCGTCGCCCGAACGGTTAATGCGGAGTCCCGAAGACAGTTTCTGCATCGATGCATCGACGTCCCAGTGCTTGAATTTCAACACCTTGTTGGCGTTGATGGCACTCATGTTGTGATTGATAATCATATACTACACTCCTTTGTATTGTGTTATGCCCAATCTCCCTATCAGGCATTGTTACCAGGTTGCATCGTCCTGTTATTCCGGGAATACCAGTTGCCGCTGCAACCATCCTGTCCCGATGCGGAGCACGATGCTTACAGCCGCCTGATCCAGTTGTCAAAGAGCCATCCCTCCGCCGGTGTCGCCGGCGGGGGAATGAAGTTTATTAAGCTATCGCAACAGCTGGAGAAGACCCTGAAGCCGGGTATTCGCCTGAGCCAGCATTGCGGTACCACTCTGAACGAGAATGCTGTTCTTCGTGAAATCCACCATTACCTCGGCCATGTCCGCGTCGCGGATGCGGCTTTCGGAGGCCTGGATGTTTTCGTACGCGGTCATGAGCCCCTTTGCCGTGTGCTCCAGGCGGTTGTAATACGCGCCCAGGTCCGCGCGCTGCTTGGAAATTATGTGCAGCGCGTTGTCGAACACGCCGATGTTCCTATTGGCGAATTCCGGCGTTGAAAGCGTCACCGGGGTGTTGGTGAAATCCTTGAGCTTGAGCGCGACTGCGGTCATCGTCTGGATGTACACCCGCACCCTCTGGTGCATGTTCGCTCCCACGTGAAACCACATGGACGCGGTCTTGCCAAGCCTCGCGAAGTCGCCCTGCAGGAGCTTCATCTTGTTGAATTCCGCCTGCGAGGCTATGCGGTCCACTTCATCGACAAGCTGCGAAACCTCGACCTGGATGAGCTGCCTGTCTTCCTGGGTATAGATTCCGTTAGCTGACTGTACCGCGAGAACGCGCATGCGCTGAATGATGTCGGAAACCTGCTGCAGGTAGCCTTCTGCCGTCTGGATCATCGACATGCCGTCCTCGGTGTTTCGTTCCGCCTGGCGCAGTCCCAGGAGCTGGGAGCGCATCTTTTCCGAAACGGCAAGGCCCGATGCGTCGTCCCCGGCCCTGTTTATCCGCATGCCGGAGGAGAGCATCTCCATGTTCCTGTCCACTTCCCAGTGCTTGAACTTGAGCACGCGCTGCGTATTAATAGCAGTGAGATTGTGGTTGATAATCATCCGATTCCTCCATGAATCAGGGCCACGTCTACGGCGACCTCCTTGCCACCGTGCTCGGGATTTCTCCCTTACAGGTATAACGTCGGTGAATGATTAGAAGGAATTGAAGGCTGATTTCGGTGATTTATGGCGAATATGCGTGAATTATGCCAAATATGGTCAAAAAACGTTTTAATTGAGGTATTTTTCGCGTTTTGCATATTTTTCCTTATTCTTCTTGTCGGAATCCTGTTTTTTTCCATGAGTACATTTTCTCCCGCACCCAGATTAAAGGATCGCGGGGGCCGAGGTTCATTAACCTTTTAAAACACGCTGGTGTAATAAACCAGGACTGCGCGGATCTCTGGATCGAAAACGATTTCTACGCATATGCATTTCTTTCAGTTATGCGAACTTTGCGGGGAGCGGGTTCCGCTGACGATTCGTCCGTCGGCTCCCGCTGTTTTTGTAAATTTCTTTCCATGAGCGGCGCATTGCACGCAGCATCGCGCCGAATATGCCATTCTTTTATATATGAATAGATGCACTATGTGCAAAAATATATGATCGTCCACCCTTGTATAGGCAATGCCCGGCTAAAAACACCAATTAATCTTGACACCAATCGTCCGATAAATATAGTATACGGAGCTTCGTGTGTTCTGGTTTGCACAGAAAAATGAACCAAGCCCGGGCGGTTTCGGGGCGCACGGAGATCGTGGAAGGTCATTAAATCCTGAAATACAACTTAATGAGTCGCGTGGAGAGTTGGTTTTCCAGGAAAGATGCGTCAAGGCGGTAACCGAAGCTGATGGGGCTTAATCCTTTTAGAGATTCCAACCTGAATGATCTGCAGAAGAACCTGCGGGAGTTCTTTTCGGACCATTTTGGCGACCTGTCCGCGAGGGCAAAGCTGCAGTGGGAGCTCATGGTCAAGAAAGGCCGCGAGCGCATCACCGTGATGTTCATCCCCCATTCAGAGAAAAAGATCGTCAATTTTCACATCTCCATATTCGCCATCGTGTCCTTTACCACCGCACTGGTCGTAACCGTGCTCATTACCTCGATCATAATCGTGAACCATACCTCGACGATCAAGGAAATCTCCAAGCTCAAGATGTACGGCTCCAATTCCAAGGAGCAGATCGGCAAGTTCAAGGGCGAAATCAACGTCCTCTACGATATCTTCCAGAAGCTCAAACCCGAAATAACGCACCTGTATTCCCTGACTCCAGGGAGCAACGTTGATTCCCTGTGGGCCAAGGGAGGCGTTCCAAATCCCGAAGCCCGGAACGTGGCGTCCGACGAGGAGTCCCCGCCCATCGAAGTGCTCAACATCGAGGAGATGGACCGGGAGCTCAAGACGACGCGCGAAGTTTTAAAGAAAGTAAAGGTTTTTCTCGAGGCGCGCAAAAAGATAATCGAGCATACCCCGTCGCTGTGGCCGGTCGACGGGTATATAATATCCAGGTTCGGGGAAAGGGTTTCCCCGTTCACCTTCAAGAAGGAGTCCCTCCAGGGCGTCGACATCGCCGCCTTCCCCGGCGCGGAGATCCGCGCGACCGCCCCCGGCAAGGTGGAGAACATCTGGTGGGACCCGGTGCTGGGACTTTCGGTTTCCGTATCGCACAAGTACGGGTTCGAGACCGTGTATTCCCACTGCCAGCGCGTGTCCGTGAACGTGGACCAGATGGTGGGCAAGGCCGAGATCATCGCCTACGTGGGACGCACCGGGAAGGCGACCAGGGCGCTGTGCCTGTACCAGATCAAGATCGGTACCGAGTTCGTGGATCCCGCCCCGTATTTGAACAGGATCGCTCAGTAAGCGAAAAGCCCCGCGTGGAAGCGGGGTTTTGATTTTTATGGCGCCTGGTTTTCAGGTCTGAAGGTCTTCCTTGCAGTTATTCAACATCTAGAAAACAGCGTCGTCATGCAGCGTGGAGTTCCCGGTTCTTAACCTGCTTCTCGAAAGCATGCTCCTTAGTAAAGCTGCCTTCCACGGGTAAAAGCCCCCAGGCTTGTGGCTTAAAATATGCGAACGCCCTAAAATCACACTTTTCTCATGCATCCGGAAAAAACGACTTCCGTCCGTTCCTCAGATTGTGCATAACGATGATGAAAAGTCAACCTACAGTCGAGACGATAAAAAAGGTCCCGTGATTCCTGCGGCCCCGCCTCATAGGACGGTAATTCTCTTTTTAGCCGATCAGGGACGATTCTCTAACTCGGTTCTCAAAGAAATAAGGCGCTTCGGGATTTCAAATGGGTTACTCACCAATTCCTGCTGTTTTCGGCATAA
>CALMJO010000659.1 GCA_937864375.1 uncultured Spirochaetota bacterium | reverse complement strand
ACGCTCCTGGTTCGAAGCGTGCGGTTACGTATTAATTAAATCGTGATGTGCTATAGAATGCCCTACAAAAGGACCCGCAATCCTTTCATCTCATCCATCGCCGTTGGTCTTTTATCTCCTTATCTCCATTTCCGTTGTTCCGGTTTAGCAACGGCGTGTAAGAAAGGGAGATAAGGGGATGACGGGGGATTGAAGAGATAGAGACGGGGATCCGATTAATGGCCGTTAGGCGCCCATACGCGATAAGCGAATCCGAATCTTCATCTCGTACATCGCCTTTGCCTTTATCTCCTCATCCCCCTTTCCTTTGCTCCGCTCAGATGATGATGAGAAACCGTCCGCAGTGGGAGCATACGGAGATGCCCTTTGATTCCTTGATCTGCTTGAGGTAGATGGGTGGAATCTCCAGGTGGCATCCCGAGCAGCTGCTCTTCTCGATGATCGAGAAGGGGTTCTGGCATTTCTTGCGCATGCGCTCGTAATACGTGAGCGAGCGGTTGTCGATGAGGCGCTTCAGCTGGTCGATCTTCGCGTTGATTGAATCCGAGGTGTTTCCCTCGTCGAACAGGTGGTAGAGGCTGTCCAGGCGGATGAGCAGGTCCAGGTCGCTCGAGGGAACGCCCGCGAGGCTCTCGATTTTCTCGGTCTTCTGCTCGGTCTTCTGCGAGATGCTGTCAAAATACTCCTTCGCGTCCTTCGCGAGTATCTGGTATATCTTCGCGGGGGTGCCGGCCTCGTCCAGCTGGGCCCGCTTCTGGGCGCTCGAAAAAATGCGCGCCATCATGCCGACCAGGTACAGGTATTTCGTGCTCATCTCCGTGGGAAAGATGGAGAGGAGGACATAGCGGACGGGCATGCCGTCATACGACTGGTAGTCGATGCCCTCGGGGGACACGCCCAGCACCGTGGTGAACGTGGCCACCGAGTCGGTGCGCGCGTGCGGAATGGCGAGACCCGCGCCGATGCCGGTGTTCTCCAGGGACTCGCGGTGGATGACCTGGGCATAGTAGCGGTCCGAATGTTCGAGCTTGCCGAGCTTTTCGAGTTTTTGAAGCATCTCCTTGATGATGGTCTGCTTCTCGCGGGTCTTCAGCATGAATATCTGGGTTTTTCCCAGGTAGTTCTCAAGGCTCATGGATGGGAGCGCCTTCGCCTTTGGGGCTTTCCTGGGTGCGGGTTTTGCCTTTGTTTTCGCCGCCGGCTTGGCCGGTTTTCTGGAATACGGCTTCTTGGTCTTGGCCATGCTGTTAGTCCTCATTCATTATGATGTACGTGAAGGTGCCGCGATCCGCGGGGGAAAAAACAATGGAGAATGAATTCCTGTGTGTGCGCGTGCAGACGGTTGCAGGGCCGTGCAGGGGGAAGGGGACGTATGTGATACTCTCGCTCTCCATGATGAAAGATGTAAAATTATTTCGGGGCGAGAGGATTTGAACCTCCGACCCCTTGACCCCCAGTCAAGTGCGCTAACCGGGCTGCGCCACGCCCCGAAATAGTTACAGGGTGACAAAATACCGTAGACGACGATTCCGTGTAAAGAAAAATTCTGTGCCGGGACAAAATTTGTCGGGAAGCCTATTTGAAGACGGCGCCCGCCTCCCTGTACCAGAGCACGAAATCCAGGTCTCCCAGGGGGATTCCTATTTCCCGTGAAAAGGCGCGCATCGCCTCCTCGATCCACAGATAGCGTCTTTCCGTGAGAGACGCGGGAATGCCGCTGAGCACTCCCAGCCGCACGAGGTTCCTGAGTATGTGGCGGTCGAGGATGGCGAGATCATCCCCGAATCCCGTGTTGCGGAGAAAATGGCTGGCCTCCTTCCAGCCCAGCCCCTTTATCGTGGAGGCGAGCCGGCGCCTGCGGGCAGGCACGTCGCCCGCACTGACGAGCGCCTCCCTCACCGCGAGGACGCCGCCGCGCACGAAATGGGCGCGTGCCTCAACGATGAACGACGCCTTCCTGTTCCTGAATCGCACGATGGCAAGCTCCGCTGCCAGCTCCGCCGCTGACCCGCGGAGCACGAGGTCCTTTCCGCGCAGTATCTCGAGCGCGCGCGCGCAGCGGAAGGCGCCGGACTGGGGGGTGAGGAGGCAGAATGCCAGTTCGCAGAAGATGTCTTCCTCGGTGCCCTCGCTCCAGATGCGCCTGAATGAGCTGACCTGTTTGCAGATCGCGGGGCCGATCTCGTCATGGATCGCCCGGAGCTCGCGGTACGCGCCGTCACGGGCGCGCGGTTTCAGAGTTTCTTCCATGCCGGGAAATATACCCCATGATGCGGTTATTTCAGTCGAACCTTGTAAAAAGAAGAATCGGACGCCGATGAACATGCGGAAGGTGAGATCCTTTCGTAATAATATGTGCAAATCCGCGGTAACCCGTGGGCGCGTTCTGAAAATTATGTCTCAAAAAGCAAAAATTCGCTTATGCTCTACCGTGTAATGCCGATCTTACAGGTAAGGAATACCCCTGTGGCAAGGAGATGAGGGCGATGTTTGACGGGACCGGCGGGATGAAGACCAATTTTCTGCTCGAAAGGGCGCTCGATGTCGAATCGCTCAGGCGCAACGTGATCGCGAACAACATCGCCAACGTCGACGTGCCCCACTTCAAGCGCAGCGAGGTCAATTTTGAAAGCGAGCTCCGGCGCGCGATCGAGGAAAAGTCGGAGGAGTCCAACCTGCTGCCGGGCATCATGACCAGCGAGCGGCACATCCCGTTTTTCGTGGAACGGGACATCAGGGGGGTGCGCCCCCGTATAAACCTCGATTACACCACCACGTACCGGAACGACGGGAACAACGTGGACATTGAGAAGGAGATCGTGGACGCATCCAAGAACCAGATGCGTTACAACGCCTACGTTACCATGCTGAACCAGAACTACAAGCTCTTGAAAATATCGATGAGGACCGCGTAAGGGGTGAGTGATCATGGGAATGTTCGACAGCTTTAACGTCTCCGCCTCGGGGCTCACGGCACAGAGGCTCCGCATGGACCTCATAAGCTCCAACATCGCGAACGCCGGGACGACGCGCACGCCCGAGGGCGGGCCCTATCGCAGGAAGCGCGCGATCTTCGCGCCGGAGAACATAAGGCCGGATTACAGGTCGCCCATGGTGCCGGACCGCATCAGCCACGGGACGGGGCAGGGCGTGAGGGTCATAAAGATCGAGGACGACCAGTCGCCCTTCAGGCTCACCTACGACCCCTCGCACCCGGACGCCATTCAGGCCGGCCCCAAGGCGGGCTACGTCGAGATGCCGAACGTGAACGTCGTCATGGAAATGACCGACCTCATATCGGCCTCGAGGTCGTACGAGGCTAATATCACCATGGTGAACAGCGCGCGCGGGATGTACAACCGGGCGCTCGAAATAGGGCGCGGAACCGCATAGGGAGGTGAACGGGCATGAAAAATGAACGCACGGGAAGGTTCGAGATTCATATTACGCATAACTGCTCGAGCCTGGACAATTTAAAGAAAACAGCCAGGATCCGGTGCTGCGGCGACGAGATGCATTCGGGCGCCATCGTCGAGATCCGCGGTGAAAAAGCAGGATGGAGGACGGGCCATGAATGTCGTTGATACCGCGGTCAAGGGTCATGTCGTCAACATGAGGACCGCCAATCCCCTGCATTTCCAGGAGAAGGCGGGCCCCGCGAGGGAAGCGGACGACGTCGCCGGATCCTTCATTGACATGCTGAAGGGGGCCATAGGCAAGGTGAACGACCTCCAGGTCCAGAGCGACGAGCTGGCGCAGAAGATGGTCTACCAGCCCGAGTCGGTCGATATCCACCAGGTGATGATCGCGGGCCAGAAAGCGGAGATTTCGCTCTCGTTCGCCAAGGCGATACGGGACGAAGCCATACGTACGTATAGGGAATTGATGAATCTAAGGTAGAAAAGGTCGACCGTCGAGGAGGGGGGTGAGGTCCGGGCATGGCATGGAAATTAATTGATAAGGTTGGTCAATTAATTGAATTTTTTTGGAAATTAATTGATTTTTTTCTTTACAATTTTTTTTACGTCTGCTAGGTGTATTATGTCGCCTAAACAAACAGACGTTCGCAGCGAAATTAATTTCCGTCGCCGGCTTTCGGGCATTATCTTCATCGTCTAACGGAGGGACTCATGATGGAGCTTCTCAACAGGTTAACGGGCCAGTTGAAGGATATCTACGGCAAGCTTGACAAGACCAAGCGCATCATCGTCATATCGGTTGCCGCGGTCCTCGTGATCGCGTTCGTGGTGCTGTTCAGCGTGTCCAGCGACAAGGCGAACGTGGTGCTCTTCTCCACCCTGCCGGCCGAGGACTTTGGCCAGGTCACCAAGAAGCTCGACGAGATGGGCTTCAAGTATTCCACCACCGGAACCACCTCGATCTTCGTGAGCCCCGGGCAGCGCGAGCTCATCATGACCCGCCTGGCCCAGGAGAACATGATACCCAAGGGCATCCCCGGCTGGAAGCTGTTCGACCTCTCCAAGTGGACCGAAACCGACAAGGAAATCAACATCAAGTACATGAGGGCGCTTCGCGACGAGGTGAAGCGGCACATAGAATCGCTCAAGAACATCGAAAAAGCCGACGTCGAAATCGCCATCACCGAGGAAGAGCTCTTCACCAAGAACGACAACCCCTACACCGCGGCGGTCACCGTGTACCTGGCGCCCGGCTACGACAAGCTCAGCCGCAAGGAGGTAAAGGGCATAACCTACCTCGTGTCCCGCGCGGTGGGCGGCAAGCTCAAGCCCGAAAACGTGGTCGTGACCGACGAGTACGGCAAGATCGTTTCCGACTTCAACGACGACGACGAGGCCGCGAAATCCGAATACACGCTGATCGAATACCGGCGCAAGATCGAGGAGCAGGCCAGGGCCCATCTGCTGAAAGATATTAAGAAGGGACTCGAGAACATCTACACCCCGGACCGCATCCAGGTGGTCCGCCTCAACATGGACTTCAACTGGGACAAGATCTCCGAGGAGCGGGAGGAGTATTCCCCCATAGAGCTCGAGGCCGACAATCCCGAAACGCCGTACAGCGAGCGCAAGTACAAGGACTCGCTGACCATCTCCGAAAAAACCACGAAGGAGGACTTCGAGGGCCATGGCTGGAATCCCGAGGGGCCCGCGGGGACCGAGGGGAACAAGCCGGCCGGCTACAAGGCGAGCGACGACCAGTTCTCCAAGTATAAGAAAGAAGAAAACGTGAAGAACCATGTCGTCAACAAGGCGATGAAGAAGATCCAGCGCGCGCCGTACGACATCAAGGGCATCTCGGTCGCCATAGCCATAGACGGTTTCCAGGACCTGCCGCGCGCCACCGACGGCGAATACGACCTTGATCCCACCAAGAAGCCGGTCCAGATCGCGCTCACCAGGGAAGAGATCAAGCAGGCCGAAAACATCGTCAAGAAAGCGATCCGGTTCAACGGCGGCCGCGGCGACCAGGTGGCGGTCGAGAACATCATGTTCGACCGCACGAAGGAATGGAACAAGGTGCGCGAGGAATACCAGAAGAAAGACCAGCTCCGCCGTATACTTCTTGCGGCCCTCATTGGCGTGCTGGCGCTCTTCGTGGGCATGGTGCTCTTCCGCGCGATCGGCAAGGAGCTGCAGCGCCGGAAGCGCCTGCGCGAAGAGCAGCTCGCGCTCGAGCAGCAGCGCATGCGCGAGGCCGCGCTGCGCGCGGCGGAGGAGGAGGGCGTGGACGTCGAGCTCTCGCTCGAGGAAAAGGCCCGCCTGGAGCTCCAGACGAACGCGGTCTCGCTGGCACGCGAGCGCCCGGACGACGTCGCCGCCCTGCTGCGTACGTGGCTCGCGGAGGAGTAAATGCAGGTTACGGGGCAAATTCAATTGACGTGCGCTTCCCGCGGGGATTATCTTTGTACCCGTGGGGGCGCGTGCCCCTCGAAACCGATACTGTTGAGGTAGGCTGATGCTTCAGTCAAAAAAATCCCAGCTCACGGGCCGGCAGAAGGCGGCCATTTTCCTGGTCTCGCTAGGCTCGGACGTCTCGTCGGAGATATTCAAGCACCTCCGCGAGGACGAGATTGAGCAGCTTACCTTTGAAATAGCGCGCCTTGACAAGATCGAGCCCGAGGAAAAGGACAAGGTCCTCATGGAGTTCCAGGAGATGATGATGGCCCAGGACTTCATCGCCTCCGGTGGCATCGACTACGCGCGCGAGGTGCTTGAAAGGGCGCTGGGTACCCAGAAGGCGATCGACATCGTCAACCGGCTCACGTCCTCCCTCCAGGTAAGGCCCTTCGACTTCATCCGCCGCACCGACCCCAGTCATCTGCTGAACTTCATCCAGGGCGAGCACCCGCAGACCATCGCCCTCATACTCGCGTACCTTGACCCGGTGAAGGCGGCCCTCATCCTGTCGGGCCTCTCGCACCAGATACAGGCCGACGTCGCGAAACGAATCGCGACCATGGACCGGACCTCGCCGGACGTGCTCCGCGAGGTCGAGCGCGTTCTGGAGCGCAAGCTGTCGACCCTCGCGTCGGAAGACTACACCTCCGCGGGCGGTATCGACTCCATCGTGGAAGTGCTCAACCAGGTCGACCGCGGAACGGAAAAGATCATCATCGAGGCGCTCGAGGAGGAAGACCCCGAGCTGGCCGAGGAAATCAAGAAGCGCATGTTCGTCTTCGAGGACATCGTGCTGCTGGACGACCGCTCCATCCAGAAGGTGCTCCGCGAGGTGGACACCCAGGACCTCGCGAAGGCGCTCAAGGGCGTGGACGCCGAGGTGCAGGAGAAGATCTTCCGGAACATGTCGAAGCGCGCGTCTTCGCTCCTCAGGGAGGACATGGACTTCATGGGCCCGGTTCGCCTGCGCGACGTGGAAGAGTCCCAGCAGAAAATCGTGAACATCATCCGCAAGCTCGAAGAGTCCGGCGACATCATCGTGGCACGTGCTGGAGAGGAGGAACTCGTTGTCTAAACTCGTATTCAAGCCCATGGAAATCGTCGTCACCGGCGCGGCGAAGCAGATCGAGATGCCGGAGAAGTACCAGAAGAACATCATCTCCGACGAAGAATACAAGGAGTTCGAGGTCGACGAGGCCGGGAACCCCATCGACGTCTACCAGGGACCGTCCATCGAGGAGATGGAGGCCGAGCTCGAGCGCTACCGCCGGGAGACGGAAGAAGAAGTCCGGCGGATGATCGAAGAGGCCCGCGAGCGCTCCAGGAAGATCGAGGAGGACGGCAAGTCGGCCGCCTTCCAGGAGCTGCAGACGGCGCGCGAGCAGATCAAGGCGGAGATGGAACGCCTGCGCATCGAATCCGAGCGCGAGATAGAGCGCGGGAAATTCGAAGCCGAAAAGATGATCAAGGAGGCCGAGCTCAAGGTCTCCGAGATCGAGCACGAGGCGTACAAGAA
>CALMJO010000658.1 GCA_937864375.1 uncultured Spirochaetota bacterium | reverse complement strand
CACCTCTCTATTCGTCGGCAGCGTCAGATGTGTATAAGAGACAGATAACTACACGAAACATTACAACTTCATCAAATGGCTTGCGGCCTGCGTTTTTAAAGTTCTCGGGATTATCCATGCGTATCTGCTTGAGAATAGGACGAAAACTTTCCCACTTTATCTTTTCTGATAAGATAATCAGCGGGTCGCCGAGCTTTGTTAATTCTTCAAGCCTTTCAAGTTCATCAAATAATCCACGCTGCCTCATATAAATCTCCATTTTTTTGATTGATTTACGTGGATTGTCTCAATATTCTCCTTCTTGTCAATTAATTAACCAAACCGCTTATTTTTTAGAGGTTCCTTTAATATGGTTCAAAGGAAAACAAAAAGAATTCAGCAATGATCCGCACAATATAATAAATTCTAATTTAGCTAAGTATGGGTACATGCCTTCAGTATTTAATGATTCACAAAGTGGGTATTCAATGCTTGCATATGGGAAGTATTCGAGTGTAATAATAATAATTGTCCCAAATTTGTATCAAAATCAATTTTCAAATATAATTGGAAATGCAAGGAAGATTCGACTCCGTTTTCTATTTGATCAAGGAATAGGTTACATTTTTGATTGGAATCCAAACTTGTAGAAGTCTTTATATTTTTAAGCCTCAACCTTGGGGCTTTTTGCAAGAGAGGGGCAGCTTCTTTGAGGAGAACACTTCCGAGCAGCGGGTTTATGCCTGACCGCACTTCCCGGAAAGAGGGAGTAATTCCTTATTAAAAATGCCATGTTCAGCTATCTGCTCCCGACATGAGGGTGCATTGTCCTGTGCGGACAGGACAGCCGGAAAACGCCTGGCATGTCAAGGCGGGACCCCCGGCCTGAGCCTGCAAAGATGATACCTGCGATCGAAGAAGAAAGTTTGCCAATAAGGAATATAATCATTTTAATTTACCACAGAGCAGCACAAACTCAATTTTGATGTTTCAAGGCATCCGGGAGTGAATAAAAATAATCACTTGCCGCCCATCAAATGATTGATTTCTTTAGCAAGGATCCTTAAATTACCAGAAAGAACTGGAAGGCATGTATATATGGGAACTCAACTAATCACCTCGGACCCGGATATTATGATGGGAAAAGCGGTTTTCGCGGGAACACGTATTACCGTGGAGATCATCCTGGAAAAGCTGGCCGCAGGGGAATCCACCGACCAAATCCTGGAATCATACCCCAATCTAACCGCAGAATCGATCCAGGCGGCCCTGCACTTTGCCGCAAGGGCACTCAAGGCCGATGTGATCTACCCTATTACGGCATAACTCGTGATTCTGCTCGCGGATGAAAGCGTTGACCGTCCGATCATTGAGCGCCTCCGGCTGGATGGATACACGGTTATTTATATCAGCGAACTGAAACGCGGCATTCCCGACAGCGAGGTTCTCTTGCTTGCCAAGGAGAAAAACGCTCTTCTGCTCACCATTGACAAGGATTTTGGCGAGTTGGTATTTCGAAGAAAGCTTATATCTTCCGGCGTGTTGCTGATTCGACTGGAAGGCGTCCCGAACAAGAAAAAGGCTGAAATCGTTTCGTCTGCCCTGGACGCGCATCGTACCGAAATGCCCGGTTCTTTCTCAGTCCTTACCTCCAGGTCAATTCGGATTCGCAAGCTAGACTCGTCGGCGCAATAATTCACGCTCCTCGCTTGTAGTATTCCATTACCGGCCGCGAGCGAGTGGCCCCGGCGCAAAATAATCTTGACAAATCGACAAATAACCCAATATTGGTCTTACCAATTTACCTTTTGACCATTGCCCCATCGAACTCGATTTTCGCCGCGCCCCGACCGGTAGTGGGAAACGCCGCTGCCGGGGGCGCGCACCGGGAGGTAGGCACGCATGAACACGCACTGGAAGGTGGACGCCGCAGAGCCCCTGGACGAGGCGCTCAGGGACGCGATCCTCGACAAGATCGACGAGGGATCGCTCGCACTCTCCGATCTTAAAGATTACTTCACCGTCTTCACGCAGATCTGCAATGTCACCGAGGACATCCAGGACGAAGTCGAAAAGTTCGACCGTACCTTCCTGTTCAGGATAAGCGGCAAGCCCTCCGCGCGGCTCATCATGAAGGGATGCAAATTCGAGTCCGATTCGGCCGAATCCGCGGACGCCGACATCGTCCTGGACATGAGCGTGGAGCTCACCATCGGGATCCTGTCCGGGCGCATGGACCCCACGGCGGCCTACATGAGCGGCGACCTCAAGGTGGACGGCCTCATCAACGACGCCATCCGGTTCAGGACCATCCTGGAGCTCGTCCTCGAGGAGCTGGAATAAACAGGGGCGCCCTGCCCGTCCTTGGATTGCGCACAACGGCATCGGCAGGAATGAACTACGCGGCAGGGGAGGTTATCATGGACAAGGTGAGGTTCGGCGTTATAGGGGCCGGCGGGGCATGGAGCTTTCACAGCAACGCGTGCGCGCAGTCGCCCTGCATCGAGTTCGTTTCAGTCTACGACATCGACAGGAAGCTCGCGGCGAAGATGGCGCGGCGCTACCGCGTGAACGAGATGAAGCCCTACGCGGACCTTTCCGAGTTCCTGGCGAGCCCCATCGACGCGGTGCTCGTGATGGTGCCGCACGCCTACCACGAACGGCTCGTCGCGCGCTGCGCCGCCGCCGGGAAGCACATCCTGTGCGAGAAGCCCATGGCGACGACGCTCGAGGGCTGCGACGAGATGATCGCCGCCGCGCGCAAGGCGGGCGTGAAGCTCATGATCGCGGAGAACCACCGCTTCCTCCCGGCGCACACCTGGATCCGCGAGGCGATCGCGCGGGGCCTCGTGGGCGACGTGTTCCTCGTGCGTGCCTTCGAGGGGGTGAACGAGATCGCCGGCCTCTCCCAGCCGGACTACTGGAAAGGCGATCCGCTCAAGGCGGGCGGAGGCTCCTTCATGGACATGGGCGCCCACAAGTTCGCCGCGCTCGAATGGATCCTGGACGACCAAGTGGACTCGGTGACGGCAATGCTCGCGAAGCAGGCGATCAACCTCCCGGAAAAAGCCGAGGACAACGCCCTCTCCATGCTCCGCTTCCAGCGGACCGGCGCGGTGGGCGAGATCGTCGTGAGCTTCACCCAGGTGACGCCGCCCTTCAACAGCCTGGAGATCTACGGGAGCCAGGGCACCATCCTGGAAAACCACATGTGGGAAAAGCCGGTGAGGATCTTCTCGCACCACGAGTCGATGGGAGAGCACAAGCAGCAGTGGTTCGAGCCGGACATAGAGCACGCGCCCTTTCCGCGTTACTACACGATCTCGGTGAAGCACACCGACGAGCATTTCGCGCGCTGCATACTTGAAGACCGGGAGCCCGAGTTCACCCCCGGGCACGCGAAGAGCGCCATCGCCGGTGTGCTCATGGGATATCTCTCCGCGCGCACCGGGAAGGCCGCGACCCGCGAAGACCTCGAGAAGCTCGCATCCTCCGGGGGAACAAGGGCTCTCCTGGAAACGCTCGCGGAGCACGTTCCCGTCAACAAGAACCTTCCGGAGGTCACGCGCATGAAATCTACAGGATACGACCAGAAGCGGGCGGGGCAGATCATGGAGCGTGAGAACCTGGATCTCCTGATCGCGACGGC
This sequence comes from uncultured Spirochaetota bacterium, assembly GCA_937864375.1. Taxonomy (GTDB): domain Bacteria; phylum Spirochaetota; class UBA4802; order UBA4802; family UBA5368; genus FW300-bin19. The sequence goes on along the minus strand of CALMJO010000658.1, from coordinate 1,382 downwards.
CCCCGTCAACGTCTTCTACCTGAGCGGCCTGCCCACGCTGCACGCCGCGCCCAATCCCATCCTCTTCGCGCTGAGCAACCAGTACCCCAACGTGGCGATCGTCAGGCGCGAGGGAGAGGTGAGCCTCTTCAACTGGGACCTCTTCCGGAGCGTGGAGCAGCTCTGCTGGGTCGCCGACCACAAGGGGACCATAGGGCAGAAGGACGTGAAGCGCGCGCTCTGGTCCAAGATCAAGAAGTGGGGCCTCATAGGCAAGCGCATTGGCGTGGAGTCCGTGGCCCCCAAGTACATCCTGGACCAGCTCGCGAAAAAAAATCCCGACTCCGAGATCGTGGTCGCGGACCGGGTGCTCACGGAGCTTCGCATGGTGAAGAGCGACGAGGAGGTCGCGCGCATCGAGAAGGCGACGCAGATCACGGAGAAGGCCATCATGGCCTGCGTGGAAGCCGCGCGCGAGGGCATGACCGACAACGACTTCCTGAAGCTCGCGCGGCGCACCATGATCGAGGAGGGCGCCGACGCCTGGGACCATCTGACCCTGAGCGTGGGCGACTCCGATCCCGAGGCGCCCGGAATCGGGCGGGCGGCGAAGAAGGGCGACATCATCCGCTTCGACTTTGGCGCGGTGTACAGGGGTTACGTGAGCGACGTCAACCGACACGTCGTCCTGGGGCCCGTGCCCGCCGGCGCCTCCGAGCTCATCGAGCGGCTTATCCTGTTCCAGGAATACTACGAGCAGCGCGTGAAGCCGGGCGTAAACATAGCGCAGCTGAACGACGAGGCGATCGCGTACTACAAGACGATCAAGCCTGACGGCATGACCTTCGCGGTGGGGCACAGCATTGGCCTCGAGTGCGAGGAGACGCACCTCTTTGGCACCATGGGGATCGAGGACGGTCCCTTTTTAAAAAACATGGTGTTCGAGATCGAGGCGTGGGAGCCGTTCGAGGGCACGCTCATAGGCGTCGAGGACTGCTACGTCGTCACGGACACCGGGTGCAGGAAGATCACGACCCTGGACAAGAGGATGATCGGGAAGGCATAGCTGGATGGCGCATAACGCGCATTCCCGCCGGAATCGAATACGAATAATGGAGAACTCCATGGATCCGCTCATCATAACCGCAACGCCCAACACCTGCTGGCTCAAGCCCGACGTGAAGTATCCCGAAACGCCCGGCGAGATCGCGCGCGAGGCGAAGCTATGCCGCGAGAAGGGCGCCGCGGTGTTTCACATCCACGGCGAGGGACAGTGGCCCGCGGTTATCGGCGGCATTCGCGCGGAATCCGACATCGTCATCCAGTGCGGCATGTCGAGCCTCACGCTCCATGAGAGCTGTCTCTTATACACATCTCCGAGCCCACGAGACCGTACTAGATCT
>CALMJO010000657.1 GCA_937864375.1 uncultured Spirochaetota bacterium | reverse complement strand
CACCGAGACGTTCAAGGACCGCGTGTTCGGTCCCGCGTCCGGGAGCATCGACCTCGCGTTCAGCCTGCAGCCGGGGGCGAGCATCCTCGATTCGCTCATGGGCAAGATCGAATTCACGGTGGAACGGGGAAAGCTCGTCAACACGGGGATACAGCACGGCCTCGGGGTGTGGCTGGAGGAGCTCAAGTACAAGCTCACCGACCTCGAGTTCAACAAGGTCTACGGCAATTTTACGATCACCGGGAAATCCTACCAGATCAACTCTTTCGTATTCAACTCTCAGGACGTGCGCATCAAGATGGACGGGAGCTTCACCAGGGACCTGGAGGGCGACCTGCGCATAGACCTGGAATTCACGACCATGTTCATCCAGGACCTGCCCAATCCCGCGACCCTCGCGCTGCTTTCCAAATACAAGCGGGACCGCTGGTACGTGTTGCCCTTCCAGGTGAAGGGCAACATCGCGGAGCCAAAGAACTACCAGCGGATGTTCTGAGCTACTTCCTGAGCTCGCTCTTCACCTTGTTCATGAGGCCGCCCTTGGCGATCAGGTCCTGCATGAAGGGCGGGAAGGGCTTCGCGCGGTAGGTCTTCCCCTTCGTCACGTTCAGTATCTCGCCCTTCTCCAAGTCGACCTCGATCACGTCGCCCTCCCCTGTCTCCCGAGCCGCCTCGCGCGACTCCACGATGGGAAGCCCTATGTTGATGCTGTTGCGGTAGAAGATGCGCGCGAAGCTGTCCGCGATCACGCACGAGAGCTTCGCCGCCTTGATCGCGATGGGCGCGTGCTCCCTGGAGGAGCCGCAGCCGAAGTTCTTCCCCGCGACGATGATGTCGCCCGTGGAAATTTTTTTCATGAAATCGGGATCGGCGTCCTCCATGGTGTGCTTCGCGAGCTCCGCCGGGTCGCTCGTGTTGAGATAGCGCGCCGGGATGATCTCGTCGGTATTGACGTCGTCGCCGAACTTCCAGGCTTTTCCTTTCAATTTCATGGCGTCCTCGTATCCTTGGTTATCGTAATTCGTCGGGGTGCGCGATCCGCCCGAGCACCGCCGACGCGGCCGCGACCGCGGGGTTCGCGAGGTACACCTCGCTTTTGGGGTGTCCCATGCGTCCCACGAAGTTCCTGTTCGTGGTGGCCACGCATTTTTCGCCCTCCGCGAGTATGCCCATGTGCCCGCCCAGGCACGGCCCGCAGGTGGGCGCCGAAACGATGCCCTCCGCCTCGAGAAAGACTTCAAAGAGGCCCTCCTTCATCGCCTGTGCGTAGATCGCCTGGGTCGCGGGAATCACGATCAGGCGCACGTCCCTGTGGACCTTCCTTCCCCTGAGCACGCCGGCCGCGACCCTGAGGTCCTCGATGCGCCCGTTCGTGCACGAGCCTATGACCACCTGGTCTATTTTGACGCCGCTCTCGCGCGCCGGCTTCGTGTTCTCAGGGAGGTGCGGATAGGCAACCAGCGGCTCGATCCCGAACGCGTCGTATTCGCGCACCTCGGCGTAGCGTGCGCCCGCGTCGCTCGCATGGACCGTGTAGGCGCAGTCGCTGCGGGACTTCACGTATTCTTCCGCCTTCCCGTCGGCCATGAAAATGCCGTTCTTGCCCCCGGCCTCGATCGCCATGTTCGCCATGGTGAGCCTGCCCTCCACCGAAAGGTCCGCGATCGCCGTGCCGGTGAATTCCATCGCCCGGTAAAGCGCCCCATCCACCCCGATGTCGCCGATCGTGTGCAGGATGAGGTCCTTGCCGGAAACGTAGGGCGCGAGCTTCCCTGAGAAGACGAACTTCATTGATTCGGGAACCTTGAACCAGGTCCTGCCGGTAGCCATCGCCGCGGCCATGTCGGTTGAGCCCACGCCAGTGGAGAAGGCGCCGAGCGCCCCGTAGGTGCAGGTGTGCGAGTCGGCCCCGATGATGAGCATGCCGGGGCGGACGAGTCCAAGCTCGGGAAGGAGCGCGTGCTCCACGCCCACGCGGCCCACGTCGTAAAAGTGGACGATGCCGTACTTCTTCGAGAAGTCCCTGAGCATCTTCACCTGCTCGGCGGACTTGATGTCCTTGTTGGGGGTGAAATGGTCGGGGATGAGCGCTATCTTTTCCAGGTCGAACACCCGGTCGATTCCCAGCTCTTCGAATTCCTTTATGGCGATGGGCGCGGTGATGTCGTTGCCGAGCACCAGGTCCACCGCAGCCTCGATGAGGTCCCCCGGCTCAACGCGGTCCCGGCCGCAGTGCGCCGCCAGTATTTTTTCAGTGATGGTCATTCCCATGAAACACCTCGTACACATGTGTGCGAAAAAGGCCCGATTTCAGGACAAGTGCGCCTGTGGTATAAAAACGCGGGAAAAAATGCAAGCCGGATTTGGGAATTACAGGTTTTTCCGCCGGAGACCCAGCACCTCGGCCACGGCGTGAAAGAGATCGTCGAGCCCAAAGGGCTTCACCAGCACGCGGTCCACAAGTCCCTCCCGCGCCGATTCAATCACCAGGTGGTTTCCCGAAATGAGGACCACCCGCGGCCTGGTGTCGTTGAAGGCGAGCCCCCCCAGCACCTCCCACCCGTTGATGTCGGGCATCTGGATGTCGAGGATGAGAAGCTCCACCTCGTGCGCCGCGAGGTATTCCAGCGCCGCCCCGCCGCTGTAGAGCGAGGTCGCCCGGGCGCCCTTGGAGGCGAGCGCGCGCGCCAGGAGGTTGTTCAGCTCCTCCTCGTCGTCCACCACGAGGATGCGCCTGCCCTCGAAATCGTATCCCTTGAACTTCTGCTGCACCTCGCGGTCCACCTCGCGACCCGTGTCGATGGGGATGCGGATGGTGAACAGGGAGCCCTTCCCCGCCTCGCTCTCGACCTCGATGGTGCCGTTATGGTCGTGGATCACGCCGGCGGCGACCGAAAGCCCCAGGCCTGTGCCGGGGATGTGCGAATGCCCCAGGGGTCCCTTCGTGGTGAAAAACGGCTCGAAGATGCGGTCCTGCATCTCGGGCGGGATGCCCGGGCCAAAGTCCTGGATGGTGAGCACCGCGAAGTCGCCCTCCCGCTTCGTCTCGATCACGATCCGCTTGTCCTGGCTGTAGAGCATGGCGTGCCGCGCGTTGATGATGATGTTCATGATGGCGAGGCTGATCTTGTTCTCGTCAAGGAACAGCTCGTCCATGGGCTCGCCCTTCAACACGTCGATGGACAGGCCCTCCGAGAGGAGCTCGGGACGGAGTATCCTCACGCAATCCTCCACGATGCTTTCGAATCGGATGAGCACGCGGCGCGACGGCTTCTTGTTCGCGAAAATGAGCAGCTGGTCGATCAGGTGGCTCGCGCGCTTGATGATCTTGAGTATGGTGTTGAGGTCCTCGACCCCCTGGTCCGACAGGATCTCCTGGGCGAGGACGAGCTCGACCAGTCCGAAGATGCCGGCGTTCATGTTGTTGAATTCGTGCGCGATGCCGGCGGAAAGGGTCGTGATGGTGAGGTTCTTTTCGAGCTCGACGAGCTTCTCGCGCGCGAGGAGGTCCTTGTCCATCACCACGTGCAGGAACACCGGCTCGCCGCCGGGAAGCTCCGCCGGGACCACGCGGCAGCTCACCTCCTCCTCGCCGTTCTCCACGCGGATGTTCTGGCGGACCTTGAGAACGCGCGGCGCAAGGGAAAACTCGCCCATCCGGACGGGGCACCCGCCCTCGCGCTTTTCGCAGCTTACGAAAATCTCCTCGCAGCCCTTGCCCACGAGGTTCCTGTCCCGGTAGATCCGGCGCGCGTAGGGATTGAGCTCCAGGATCTTCCCTTTGCGGTCCACGATCACGGCTACGCTCGGGATCGAGTTCAGGACGTTTCGATAATCGAATATGAGCTTCGTATTCATGTGTATATTTGTATATATGACCGCTTACTACC
>CALMJO010000656.1 GCA_937864375.1 uncultured Spirochaetota bacterium | reverse complement strand
ACACCTCTCTATTCGTCGGCAGCGTCAGATGTGTATAAGAGACAGCCATAACGCCTCACAAGAAGTTCGAGGCCGAAGTATATGTGCTTTCGAAAGAAGAGGGCGGCCGGCATACCCCGTTCTTCAACAACTATCGTCCACAGTTTTATTTCCGTACGACCGACGTTACCGGCATGATCGCCCTTCCCTCGGGAGTGGAGATGGTGATGCCCGGCGACAATATCAAAATGACGGTAGAGCTCATAACGCCAATCGCAATGGAAGAAACGCTTCGGTTCGCTATTCGTGAGGGCGGACGTACCGTGGGCGCCGGCGTCGTGGCTAAGATACTCGAATAGTATTTAACGGGCTTAGTAAAATAAGTCGAGCCTTGCTGGAAACAGTTGTCAGGCCAAAAATGGTCGTGACAACTGTTATTTTCAGGGGGGATGGTCGCAAAAGAGCAAGTTAGTTTATTGGTAATGGGTTAACCGACGTGGCTAAGATTACAGGGCAAAAAATACGTGTAAAATTGCGTTCATTCGACGCGAAACTTCTGGACCAGTCAGCGGCTAAAATCGTTGCGACTACCAACAGGAGTGGGGCACAGGTTGCGGGTCCGATTCCTCTTCCTACGAAGGTGGAGAAATTCTGCGTATTGAGATCGCCCCATGTTAACAAGAAATCGCGCGAGCAGTTCGAAATTAGGACGCACAAGCGCCTAATTGATATCATCGATCCGAATTCCGATACCGTCGAAGCATTGATGAAGCTCGAACTTCCCGCCGGTGTTTCCGTCGACATTAAATCCTGAATTTAAGGTCGCGTTTAACGCTTGAAGGTGTTCCTTTCCGCTGCCTTAACGGAAGTGGTATTTTTGCTAGGTGTGGGATATGACGATGAAGAAGTCGCTAATTGGAAAGAAGATCGGAATGACGCAGTTCATTAAGGAAGACGGCACGCTCATCCCCGTTACGGTGTGCGAGCTGGGTCCCTGCGTAGTGGTCCAGAAAAAAACCGTCGAAAAAGACGGCTACTCGGCGCTCAAGGTGGGTTACGGCGACGCAAAGGAAAAGCGGGTTCCCAAGGCACAGCTCAGCATTTATAAAAAGCAGAATCTTGCCGCCAAGCGGATAATGAGGGAGATCGAGGTGTTCGATGATTCTCTCGCCGAGGGAAGCGTTATCACCTGCGATATTTTTACTGAGGACCAGCCTGTCAACGTCCTTGGAACTTCCAAGGGAAAAGGATTCGCCGGCGTGATCAAGCGCCATGGATTCAGCGGCGGTCGCGAGACGCATGGTTCGAATTTTCACCGTGCCCCTGGTTCGATTGGCGCGCACACCTTTCCCGGTGAAGTCTGGAAGGGACAAAAGATGCCCGGTCGCCACGGGAATCGTAGTCTCACGACAAAAAATCTCAAGATAGTAAAGATACTTAAAGATAAGAATCTGGTTCTCATCTCGGGCAGCATCCCGGGACGGAAAGATTCTATAATAACTGTAATAGAGAAGTAGGCAGGCTTGCCATGATGCTCGATAAATATTCGAAAGACGGAAAGGTCGTCGGCCAGGTGGAATTGGCCGACAGCGTGTTCAATGTAAAGGTTAATGATGTCTTAATCTATGAACTCATTAACACCGCGAACGCCAATCTTCGCCAGGGAACCCACTGCACCAAGGAACGCTCGTTTGTTTCCGGCGGCGGCGCCAAGCCCTGGAGGCAGAAGGGAACCGGTCGGGCGCGGCAGGGAAGCATCCGCGCCCCGCAGTGGAAAGGCGGTGGAACCATTTTTGGCCCTCTTCCCCGTGATTACAGCCGGGAGCTTCCCAAAACTCTGAAAAGAGAAGCCTACAGGTCGCTCTTTTCTCTCAAGGCAAAACAGGGACAGATCAAGGTTGTCGAGGATGTTAAGGTAGAAAAAGGAAAAACCAAGGAAATGGTTTCAATCGGCAAGTCATTGAGCATCAGCAAAGGTGTATTCCTGACTGAGAACGATGATTCTTTGCTGAAACGCGCCTTAAGGAACATTCCATGGTTCGTTTATAATAATGTGAAGCGCCTCTCGAGCAGGGATATCTATTATTCAAAGACTCTTCTGATCACGGAAAGCGCATTAAAGTTCCTGAATGAGAAATATGCGAAGGGTGAGTAGTCATGGATTACAATGACATTATTGTTAAGCCGGTGCTGTCCGAAAAAAGCACCGAGTTCGCCGAGCAGGGGAAATATGTTTTCAGGGTCGCAAAGAAGGCGAACAAGCCTCTCATTCGGAAAGCGATTAAAGAACTTTTCAACGTAACCGCGGAAAAAATTAACATCTCCAACGTTCGTGGAAGAAAGAAGCGCGTGCGGTACCAGTATGGATTCACGCCTTCCTGGAAAAAAGCGGTGATTACGCTCAAGGCCGGTGAAAAGATTCAGCTGTTCGAGAACCAATAGGTAAAACAGGAAGCGTATAGACAAGGGTAACGGCTATGGGAATTAAGAAATTTAATCCGGTTACGAAAACACTTCGGTATAAGACCGTTCTTACAAAGGACGAGATTACAGCGGAAAAGCCTTATAAACCTTTAACGGTCGGGAAAAAAGAGTTTGCCGGCCGCGGTCATCATGGCCAGGTCTCTGTTCGCAGGCGTGGAGGAGGGCACAAGCAGCGTTATCGTATCATCGATTTTAAGCGTGATAAATACGGTATTGAAGGAAAGGTTTCCACGATCGAATACGATCCGAACAGATCTTCTTTTATTGCCTTGATAACTTACAAGGATGGCGAAAAGCGTTATATAATTGCGCCCGAATCGCTCAAAGTTGGCGATGTCATCATGTCTGGAGAAAATGCTGAATTCAAAGTCGGGAATACCCTTCCCCTCAAGAATATTCCTCCCGGGTCAAATATCTATAACATAGAGCTTCACAGGGGAAAGGGCGGTCAGATTGCTCGTTCCGCAGGCACTACCGCGCAGATTACCGCAAAAGAAGGCGAGTATTGCCTTGTTAAGATGCCTTCCGGCGAATTGCGCAAGATACACAAGGATTGTTACGCAACCATTGGAGAGGTCGGAAACAAGGATCATATCAACGTGACGATTGGTAAAGCGGGGCGTTCTCGCTGGCTCAATCACAGGCCCAAGGTGCGCGGCGTGGCCATGAACCCTGTCGATCATCCGCTCGGCGGAGGCGAGGGAAAATCTTCCGGAGGACGGCATCCCGTGTCGCCCACAGGTCAGCCTTCCAAAGGATATAAGACGAGAAAGAGGAAGAAGTATTCTAATAATATGATAATCAAGAGAAGGAAGTAACGTATGTCTCGTTCCGTTAAAAAAGGTCCTTTCGTCGACATCAAGCTCTTTAAGAAAATCGAAGAGATGAATTCTACCAATACCAGGAAGGCGATCAAGACCTGGTCTCGAAGGTCCACGATCTTTCCGGAAATGATCGGTCATACTCTCATGGTCCATAATGGTAAGAATTTCATTCCCGTATACGTGACCGAGAATATGGTTGGCCACAAGCTCGGAGAATTCAGCCCGACGAGGACGTTTCGCGGGCATACCAGCAAAAAAGATGATAAAGTAGCGAGCAAGAAGAAAGGGGCGAAATAGGTGATTCAAATGGAAGCACATGCCATTTCAAAGTATAATAGAGTTTCTGCCAGCAAGGCTCGTCTCGTTGCGAACGAGATCCGTGGGTTTTCTTTCCCCGAGGCCGTGGACGTATTGAAGGCGATTCCCAAAAAGGCCTCGGTTATTATTTTAAAGACGCTTTATTCGGCAGGCGCCAACGCGAAGTATCAAAAGCCTGATTTGCTTGAAAAGGATCTTTTCATCAAGAAAATAGTCGTTGAGGAAGGACCGACGATGAAGCGCTTCCGCGCGCGTGCGCGCGGTCGGGCATCAAAAATAAAGAAGAGAACGAGCAGTGTGACGGTCGTTCTTTCGAACGAATAACTAATCTAACAGCAGGAACTTTTTTTATGGGTCAAAAAGTAAATCCAGTAGGCTTGAGAGTCGGAATCAACAAACCATGGGATTCCGTATGGTACGAAGAAAAGAAGCAGTATTCAAAGTACCTTCACGAAGATATCGTAATTCAAAAGCATGTTGAGAAGAAGCATAAAAATGCCGGGATATTCAAGATTTCGATTGAGCGCTATCCTGACCGGGTTAATGTGAACGTCCACGCAGCCCGCCCTGGTCTTCTGATAGGTCGTAAAGGGGCCGACATCGAGGTTCTAAAAGCAGAGTTGCAGAAGCTTGCTTCTAAGAATGTGTATATTAATATTATTGAAGTCAAAAAACCTGAAAAAACCGCCAAGCTTATTGGTGAACAGATTGCATCTCAAATTGAAGGGCGATTTCCGTACAGGCGATCGGTGAAACAGGCTATTGCGGGTGCGATACGCGGTGGCGCGCTAGGCGTGAAAATTGCGATCTCCGGACGTTTGAACGGCGCGGAAATTGCGCGCTCCGAAGCCTACAAGGAAGGACGGATTCCGCTTCATACGCTCAGAGCGGATATAGATTACGGCACCGCCGAGGCGCTGACTACCTTCGGGCTTATCGGTATCAAGGTGTGGATTTACAATGGCGACATTCTCTCGAATAGAGAAGAAAGCGACGAAGATAAGTACTCGGTTAAGAGAAAGACGAAGTAAGGTGGTAGGGTTAGCTCTATGTTGATGCCGAAACGTACTAAGTACAGAAAATTACAGCGCGGCCGGATGAAGGGAAAAGCCCTTCGTGGTTCCGATATAGCGTTCGGTAATATTGCATTGAAGACCTTGGAGTGCGGAAAAATTTCTAGCAAGCAGATCGAGGCTGCGCGTGTTGCCATAAACAGGAAGGTAAAGAGGGGCGGCAAGCTCTGGATAAGGATATTCCCGAATTATCCTTTTACCAAAAAGCCGGCCGAGACTCGCATGGGGAAAGGAAAAGGCAACCCGGAGGGCTGGGTGGCTATCGTAAAGCCGGGACGCATACTCTTTGAGCTTGCCGGAGTGACCGATGAACTCGCGAAAGAAGCGTTGAGACTGGCGGCATTCAAGCTTCCGGTAAAAACCAAGATAGTTTCGATCATCAACAAGGGTGAATAACCCAGAGCCTTAAGAGGAATATGCCATGAAGATAAAGCTGCAGGAATTGTCCATGGAAGAGCTGGATCGCGCGATGCGCGATGCAAGAATTGAAATACGCATGGACAGGTTTAAAAGCGTGACGAGTAAAGTCGATAATCCCAAGAAAATCAGGGAAAACAGGAAGCTCATCGCGCGTATACTCACTTTGAAGAGAGAGTATGCAATTGGGATAAAAAATCCCAAGGCAAAATAACCTGAGATGCTGGGACGGTAAGCTATATTATGGAATCAAAATCTGGCAGGAAGAAACAACTGGTCGGCAAGGTCGTCAGCAATAAGATGGAAAAGACGATCGTTGTCCAGATAGAGGGTACGATGATGCATACGCTCTATAAAAAGTCGGTCAAGAGATCGAAAAGGGTCAAGAGCCACGACGCGAAAAACGAGTGCTCAATTGGAGACGTGGTCCGCATTGAAGAGACCAGGCCTTTATCCAAGGACAAGCGCTACAGGCTGATCGAGATAATAGAGAAGGTAAAGTAGGTAACGTATCATGATCCAGGTACAGACATTTCTCAACGTGGCCGACAACAGCGGGGTAAAGAGAGTACAATGCATTAAGATTCTCGGCGGCACCCGGCGCAGGTATGCTACTGTTGGCGATATAATCATTGTTGCAGTTAAAGACTCCCAGCCCGCTTACGGTCTCAAGGATTCCGTGGGTAAAAAAGTCCATGGAAAGGCGGTTCTTCGTGCGGTAGTAGTAAGAACAAGCAAACCGGTGAGAAGAAAGGACGGATCATATATCCGTTTTGATGATAATGCCGTGGCGATTATCGATAATAAAAATGAGCCCAGGGGATCGCGTATCTTTGGTCCTGTCGCGCGTGAGCTCAGGGACAGGAACTTCATGAAGATAGTTTCTCTGGCTCCTGAAGTATTATAAGAGGCAACCGGATATGATTGGCACTAATTTAAAAAAGAATGATAATGTGGTTGTGATCACGGGATCTGATAAAGGGCGTCGCGGTAAAATATTATTCATCGACGTCAAGAAGGGACGTGTGGTCGTCGAAGGCGTGAATAAAAAGAAGAAATTTGTTCGTCCTTCACAGGAGAATCCGAAGGGCGGAGCAATCAGTCTGGAATTCCCCATCGACATATCCAACGTCGCTCTTTTTTGCGAAAAGTGCAAAAAAGGGGTAAGGATAGGGATGCAGATTAAGGATGATTCGAAGATCCGCGTATGTAAAAAGTGCGGCAAGAACATGGACAAATAGTGTAGGGTGATGTCAATGGCTGCTAGACTCAAGCAAGATTACCAGAAGAATGTGAAGAAACGCCTGATTGAGCGCTTCAAGTATACATCGGTGATGCAGGTTCCCAAACTCGACAAGATCGTACTTAACGTTGGAATGGGAGATGCTCATGCAAATACAAACGCGCTGAATGCCGCGATCGACGAGCTGTCCAAAATAACCGGACAGCGGGCAGTTAAAACGGTGGCGAAGAAGTCAATTGCGAACTTTAAGATTCGCGAAGGATACGATGTTGGGTGCCGGGTTACATTGCGCGGCGAAATCATGTATGAATTCCTCGACAGGCTTATAAACATCGCACTTCCGCGTGTGCGCGACTTTAAGGGACTGTCTCCCAAATCCTTCGACAACTTTGGGAATTATAATTTTTCTGTAAGGGAGCAGATCATTTTCCCGGAGATCGATTTCGACAAGGTAGAGAAAATCCACGGTATCAACATCACGATAGTGACGAATGCCAGGTCAAAAGAAGAGGCAAAAGCACTGCTCGATGAGTTCAAGATGCCATTTAGAGATTAGAGGTGACCGAAGTGGCGAAGACATGCCTGATAGCAAAAAGCAAGATGACTCCCAAATACAGTGTACGCCAGCATAACCGCTGTAAAATATGCGGACGTCCCCGCGGTTACATGAGGCGTTTTGAAATGTGCAGGCTGTGTTTCCGCAAACTGGCCAACAATGGGAAGTTGGCGGGCGTTACTAAGTCATCGTGGTAAACATTATTTCTGGAGTGAAGATGATATGAGCAGTATTTCGGACCCGATTGCTGACATGCTGACGAGGATGAGGAATGCCATTAAGGCAGGGCATCTGAAGGTGGACATGCCCTCTTCCAAGATGAAGATAGCGATTGCCCGCATTTTGAAGGATGAGGGATTTATCAAGAATTTCAAGGTCATTGATGACAACAAGCAGAAACTCCTGAGATTGTACTTGAAGTACACTCCAACCAATCAGTCGGCGATACTGAACCTCAAGCGTATCAGCAAGCCGGGCCGGAGAGTGTACAAGGGCGCGGAAGAACTCCGTCCAATATTTAACAATATCGGGATCTGGATTCTATCAACATCGAAAGGCGTTATTACAAACAAGGCTGCCAAAAAGCTTAATGTTGGCGGTGAAGTGATCTGCGAGATCTCGTAATATTGATGAAGTGGTGAGAGTGGTATCATGTCACGGATAGGAAACAAGATAATTGAGGTACCGGGCGGGGTTAATGTTTCAATGACCAACCGGGAGATTGAAGTGAAAGGGCCTTTGGGCACGGAAAAAGTTGTCCTGGCTGCCGGGATCGATATCAAGATCGATGGAAACAAGATCACCCTTATACGTGTTGGTGAAAATATCGGACAGGTAAGGGCTCTTCACGGACTGTCCCGGGCGCTTTTATGGAACATGATCGTTGGGGTTTCCAAGGGCTTCGAAAAAGACCTGGATATTCTTGGTGTCGGATATCGCGCGACGCAGCAGGGCAAGAGTGTAGTGTTTCAGCTTGGTTATTCGCATAATATTACGTATACGCCTCCGGAAGGCATAACCGTTGAGGTTCTGGAGCCTACCAAGCTTCGGGTAAAAGGAATAAACAAACAGAGGGTAGGGCAGATAGCTGCGAATATCCGCGAACTCAGACCTCCGGAGCCTTACAAAGGAAAGGGAATTCGTTATAAAAATGAGTATGTCCGGAAGAAGGCCGGGAAGGCAGGGAAAAAATAATGGATAAGCTAAGCTTGAAGAAGACCCGCCAGAATCGGAGAAGAATGCGGGTCAAAAGAAAAATCAAACTTGTACATAACAGGTTGAGACTCTGCATTTCCAGGAGCAATCGCGGCTTTTTTGCCCAGATAATAGATGATACCAAGGGGCACACACTGGTATCCGCATCGACTATGGATAAGGATTTCCCCGTGATGAAAAACCGCGGAAATAAAGCGGCGGCGAAAGAGTTGGGAAAAATTCTTGCGGCAAGAGCAGGGCAGCAGGGGATCAAGTCCGTCGTGTTCGACCGGAATGGTTTTCTATATCACGGCAAGGTCAAGGAATTTGCAGATGCGGCTCGTGAACATGGGTTGGAATTCTAGGGGTGATATCGCATGAAGCTTCAAAGGAAAAAAATCAAGTCTGACGGTCTGGAGCTGGTTGAGAAGGTCGTCTCCATAAATCGTGTAGCTAAAGTGGTAAAGGGCGGGCGGCGGTTTTCATTCAATGCACTCTCTGTCGTTGGCGACGCCAACGGGCACATAGGCTTTGGGTTTGGCAAAGCCAATGAAGTGCCGGATGCCATTCGCAAGAGCGTTGAAAGCGCCAAGAAGAATGTTTACTCTGTGAAACGGCACAAGCATACGATTCCTCATGAAGTGGTTGGCAGATTCAAGGCGACAAAAGTCATTCTTAAGCCTGCAACCCCTGGAACCGGAATCATAGCCGGTGCGTCCGTACGCGCAGTGATGGAAAGAGCCGGAATTTCCGACGTTTTAACCAAGGCGCAGGGCTCAAGAAATCCTCTTAACCTCGTAAAGGCAACTATAGATGGTTTACAACAGCTTCGAAGCCTGAAGGAAGTCGCCGATCTGAGGGAAATTCCGTTGAATAAACTCTGGGAAGCGTAAAAGGGATCTGCCATGGCACGTAAAATATTGGTGAAGCAAATAAAAGGAACTGCGGGAAAAAAGCCCAAGCAAAAAGCCACATTGAGGGCGCTTGGTCTCCGCAGAGTCAATGCGACGCGGGAGCACGAAGAAACTCCTGTAATTCGCGGAATGATAGATATTGTCAAGCACATGGTTGAAGTAACCGAGATCAAGTAAGAGAGCGGGCATTATGGAGTCTGTTGGATTGAAAAAACCGTCGTATATCAAGAAACCAAAGAGGGTTGGTCGTGGCACCGGCAGCGGTCATGGCAAAACAAGCTGCAGGGGACAGAAGGGGCAGATGTCGCGTTCCGGGGCGAAACGTCGTCCATGGTTCGAAGGCGGTCAGATGCCTCTCCAGAGGCGCGTTCCCAAACGGGGCTTCCATAATAATTTTAAAATTGAGTACCAGCTTATCAATCTGGCCCAGCTTGCCAAGCTGAACGTGGAAGAAATAACCCCGGCAGTCCTTGCAGCAAAAGGACTGGTAAAAAAGGAAAACGAGCTCATTAAAATTCTTGGAACCGGTACCGTCACCAAGGCAGTAAAAATATATGCCGATGCATATTCGGCAGCAGCAAGAGATAAAATACAGAAGGCCGGTGGCACGGCTCTGGCCAGGGTAGCGCTTCAGGACAAGCAATAACGCTAAGAGGACTAAATGGCAAGCGCGGTTATTAATATTTTCAAAATTCCTGAGCTCAGGAAGAGGGTTCTTTTCACTCTGCTCATCCTCATAGTATACAGGATTGGCGCACATATCCCTATCCCGGGAATCAATGTCGAGGCTTTAAAAGCCTATTTTGAGCAAGCTGCAAAAAGCGCCCAGGGCGGGCTTCTTGATTTTTTCGATCTGTTCGCGGGCGGTGCCTTGAAGCGGTTCACCATTTTTGCGCTCGGGATCATGCCCTACATATCCGCATCGATTATAATGCAGCTGCTTACAATAGTAATTCCCGCACTTGAGCGACTTGCAAAGGAAGGCGCTGAGGGTTATAAAAAGATAAATACTTATACCCGGTATGGTACAGTGTTGCTCTGCACCATCCAGTCATTCGGTCTTACGGTTTGGATGAGCAACATGCAATCGCCTAAGGGGCCGGTTGTGGTCGATAGCGGCATCATGTTCATAATAATATCAGTGATCACGGTCACCACCGGCACAATGATTTTAATGTGGCTGGGAGAACAAATAACAGAGAAAGGAATCGGGAACGGAATTTCGCTGATTATATTTGCGGGTATAGTGGTTAGGGTGCCTGCGGCATTCATGGACACCGTGAATAAAATCATTTCCCGGAGCGATCCCATTATCGGAATCATTCTGATGGGCCTGTTCGTCATGGTTGTTGCGGCATCGATCCTGCTGACTCTGGGGGTCAGGAAGATACCGGTTCAGTACGGAAAGAGAGTCGTTGGCCGACGCATGGTCCAGATGACGTCTCAGGCGATTCCGCTGCGCGTAAACGCGGCTGGAGTAATCCCAATAATATTTGCTTCCTCGATTATTTTGTTTCCTGCTCAGATAAGCAACATGCTGGGTGGAAGCAAATATGCGATCATGAATAAAATCCAGTATTGGCTTTCCCCCGGTCACGGCGTGTATATGTTTACCTACGGAATGCTTATAGTTTTCTTTTGCTATTTTTATACCGCAATACAGTTTAATCCGGTGGATATTGCCGAGAATTTGAAAAAATACGGCGGATTCATTCCTGGAATCAGGCCAGGGAAAAACACCTCCGATTACATCATGAGGATTCTCAACAGGATTACGCTTTCAGGTTCAATATTCCTGGCTATTATCGCAATTATGCCTGATTTTATAATAAATATCTGGCCTGAAGAAGTCTCTCATGAAATGGCATACCTTTTTGGAGGGACATCGATGCTGATTATTGTCGGTGTTGCTCTGGATACCCTGAAGCAGATCGAATCTCAGCTGCTCATGAGGCATTACGACGGGTTTATTAAAAAAGGAAGGATAAAAGGAAGATATTAAGCTATACGTTTAACACCGGTGTGGGGATTTACATTTATAACCGGGAGCAGATTGGTAGGATCGAAGAAGCCTGTCTGATTGCGGCAGCGGTTCTTGATGAAATTGAAAATATTATTGACATTGGAACCAGCACATCGGACATTGACGATCTCGCAAACCGGGTAATAAAAAACTTTGGCGGGAAACCGGCGTTTCTGGGTTATAAAGGGTTCCCTGCTTCAGTATGTACTTCGATTAATGAAATAGTGGTACATGGAATTCCTCAAAAAAGCGTAAAGCTCAATGAGGGTGATATTATAGGAGTAGACGTAGGGGTTTATTATAACGGTTTTTTTGGCGATACCGCCAGGACTTTCACTGCAGGCGTTGTCAACCAGGAGGCTGAACGGCTGGTAATAGCCACCAGAGAAGCGTTATACAAGGGTATCGAAACATGCCGACCGGGCAAAAGGGTTTCCGATATTTCGCATGCGATCGAGCAGCACGTGATCGCATTTGGTTTTTCCCCAGTGCATGAATTCGTTGGCCACGGAATCGGTAGAGGCTTGCATGAAGAACCATCTATTCCGAACTATGGTCCGCCGGAAAGAGGACCGCGATTGAAAGACGGAATGGTTTTTGCGATAGAGCCGATGATCAACGCAGGGAGCTGGGATGTGTCGGTGCAGGGAGATGGATGGACTGTTGTGACCAAGGATGGGAGCCTTTCGGCCCATTTTGAGCATACGATTGCGATTATTGACGGATCGCCTGTGATCCTGACCAGAGGCAAAACCTTTAATTAGGAAGTAGTATAGATGCCCAAAGAGGAACCTATCGAGGTCGAGGGAGTTGTAGTTGAGCCTTTGCCGAACGCGATGTTCAGGGTTAAACTGGATAACGGACATTTGGTCCTGGCGCACATTTCCGGTAAGATGAGAATGCATTACATCAGGATACTGCCGGGGGACAGGGTTACCGTAGAATTGTCGCCCTATGATCTAAGCAGGGGACGCATAATTTTCAGATCGAAATAATAAGAGTACGTTATAAGAGGCATTCAATGAAGGTGCGTGTGTCCGTTAAAAAGATTTGCAGTGAATGTAAGGTAATCAAGCGTCATGGCGTTGTCCGGGTGATATGTTCCAATCCGCGGCACAAACAGCGTCAGAAGAAAAGAACTGCTAAATAAGGATTCTTGAGAGGATATTTATGGCTCGTATTTCCGGTGTCGATTTACCCAATGCAAAGAGGGTCGAAGTTGCACTGACCTACATTTTCGGAATTGGTCCCTCGACCGCGAAGAAAATAATCGCCGAAACAAAAGTCGATCCTAACACCAGGGTTAAAGATCTTACCGACGAAGAGATCAGCCACCTCCGGCAGGCGATAGAAAAGAATTTCAAGGTTGAGGGCGACCTCCGCACGGAAGTCGCGATGAATATTAAGCGCCTGATGGATATTGGATGCTATCGGGGGATCCGGCATCGGAGAGGGTTGCCTGTGCGAGGGCAGAATACAAAGAACAATGCCCGGACCCGAAAGGGCAACAGGAAACCGCTCATGGGTAAGAAGAAGACCAAATAAGGAGATATATCCGTGAAGCAAAAGAAGGTTAAAAAGAAGGAAAAGAAAAACGTCCCTGTAGGGAAAGCATTTATCCAGGCGACCTATAATAATACTATTATTACCCTTACGGACATGCAGGGTAATGTTATTTCCTGGGCTTCTTCCGGCGGGGAGGGATTTCGCGGATCGAGAAAGTCCACTCCGTTTGCGGCACAGACCGCTGCCAAGGTAGCGGCGCAAAAAGCGATTGATTCTGCGGGGGTGCGCAGCATCGAAGTCCTCGTCAAGGGCCCCGGCATCGGGCGTGAGGCGGCGATACGCTCTCTTTCGCAGAGCGGGTTGACGATCACCAAAATTAAGGACATTACTCCGATTCCGCACAACGGCTGCAGGCCGCCAAAACGCAGAAGAGTTTAACGTAAGCGAGGAAGACATGGCAAAGTATCTTGGACCATCATGCAAATTGTGCAGGCGGGAAATGACGCCGCTGATGCTTAAGGGGCAGCGGTGCCTTACTGATAAATGCGCAGTAAAGAAGAAAAAATATCCTCCCGGACCTCCGCGCAAGCGCAGGGGCAAGCTGTCGGAATACGGAGTGCAGCTGAGGGAAAAGCAGAAAATCAAGAGGCACTACGGGCTGCTTGAAAAGCAGTTCAGGCGCGTCTTCGAAGAAGCTTCCAGGGGAAAGGGAGTCACGGGCGATAACATGATGTCCCTCCTGGAGCGCAGGCTTGATAATACTATTTTCCGCGCAGGGTTTGCATCTTCAAGGATGCAGGCGCGGCAGCTCATCCAGCATGGTCACGTGCTGGTAAATGGAACTATAGTCAACATACCTTCGTACCGGGTGAAATTGGGGATGCTCATTGAGATCGAGGAGAAGTTCAAGGCGAACGTGACCCTCGAAGATTCAATCAAGCTGGCAAAAGCGCTCAGCGCCGTTCCTGAATGGATTGAAGTTGACTTTGAAGGAAAAAAGGGCAAGATTCTGCGTTTGCCTACCCGGCAGGATATTTCCGTAACGTTCAACGATCAGATGGTGGTGGAGTTGTATTCCAAGTAATAACCGGTAGCAGGTCACACGCACATAGGGATTATGTCTGTGGCGGTATCAACTGGAGGTTATAATGGCTTCGAAAAACCTTTTAAAAGGTTTCAAGCGACCGAGTAAAATAGTATTCGAGCACGATGAATTGCACAAGGAGTATGGACGGTTTATCGCCGAGCCCTTCGAGAAGGGGTATGGCCTCACGATCGGTAATTCCCTGCGCAGGGTGCTGATGTCTTCGATAGAAGGGGCTGCAATCACCGCGATCAAGATCGAGGGGGTTCCTCACGAATTCTACACCATTGAAGGTGTGTATGAGGACGTTACCAGGATAATTCTTAATTTCAAGAAGCTTCGTCTGAGATATTTCGGGGAATTTCCCAAGGTAATTCATCTGGTCAAAGAGGGTTCCGGTGAATTAACGGGCGCGGATTTCAACATTGATTCCGATGTCGAGATACTGAATCCCGAATTGAAGATTGCAACGCTGGGTGACAAGGCTAAAATTGACATTGAAGTGCAGATTGAAAAAGGCCGCGGTTATGTTCCAGCGGAATTGAACAAGGGCAATACCGAAAGCATAGGCGTAATTCCGATCGATGCCATTTTTACCCCGATCAAAAAAGTGAATGTAAAGGTCGAAGATACCCGTGTGGGGCAGCGTACGGATTACGACAAGCTGATTCTCGAGGTATGGACCGACGGATCGATTACACCGGACGATGCGCTTGCGCAGGCGGCGAAGATCATCAAGGACCATATGACAATCTTCATCAATTTCGAGGAAGAGATAGAGGAAGAAGCGGAAGTCGTAGACGAAAGCCAGGAAAAGATCAAGAGCATGCTCTTGAAATCAATAGACGATCTCGAACTGTCCGTCAGGTCTTACAATACGCTCAAGAGTCTCGAGATACACGATCTTGAAAGTCTTGTTCGTAAAACCGAGGATGAATTGAGAAAATCTAAGCATTTTAGCGACCAGGTGATAAAGGAAATCAAGGGAAAACTCGAGACGAATCACCTAAGCCTTGGCTTGAAAGAGTAACAGGAGCATTGATATGAGACACAAGAACAGCGTACGAAGGCTCGGCAGATCACATTCCCACAGGAAGGCCATGTTCTCCAACATGGTGACATCCCTGTTCGAGGAAGAGCGTATTATCACTACCAAGCAGAAAGGCCGGGAACTGAAGAAGATTTCCGAAAAGCTTATTACGCGTGCCAAGAACAATCTTGCACTGCCGGAAACGGAAACCGGAAAAAAGCTTCATAACAAGCGGATGGTGCTGCGAGTTGTCAAGAATCGGGACGTGGTAAAGAAGCTTTTTGAGGACATCGCGATCAGGTTCCAGGAAAGAAAGGGCGGATATACGAGGCTTTATCTCCTGGGCAGGCGCCCCGGTGATGCGGCGGAGATGGCGATGATCGAGCTGGTCGAAAAAAAGGCCGAAAAGGCGAAAGAGACCGCCAAGCCCAAAGAGAAGGCGAAGAAGAAAAAGGAAGCCAAGGAAAAATAATCAGACGATAATGTTCGAGGATAAACAAGCCCTGCATGTGCAGGGCCTGTTTGTTTATGAAGATGCCTATTTTGTTTTTTTTGTGAGTCTTTCTTTTTCGATGGAATGGATCAGCCTGATATTGTCATTCGCGTCGATTTTAAAATCTTCGGGAATACGGTCGTCAAAGATCGGGGAGAGGGCCCCTGACGAAAGATTGTATTTGCGAAGGATATCCCCCACCATGTTGACCTTCAGGATTTTATGGATTTCGATGCCGTATTGTTTGGACACGCGGCAAATGCTTATGGTTTTCCAGTAGCTTTCAATTATGAAATCCATGTTGGCGGAAGTCCTGTTTTTCTTGTCCTTGATGATTTTCAGGTCAGGATCATTGTAAATATTTCTGGCAACCTGCAGGCGCTTGTACCCTGTCCTGAGATAGGTTTCGATAATCTCCTTGTCGTAGAAAAAATGGTATTCGTCCTCCTTGATCGCCTTCACTCCCTCGAGGGGATCATACGGCATGGTAAGATATTTTCTCAAGCCGGAGTTCTTGCCGTATTTTATAATCACATCGAATGAGTTCTTGGAGGTGGAATCCAGTATTTCCTGCGTGCGCTTGAGGTAAGAGTCTGCAATGTTTTCCAGGAGTTCCGCAAGGCGTTCTTTGAGACCGAAATACTTCTGGTGCGAGGCGGAGAAATCCTGTGCATAATAGCTTTCAGAGGCATCGTTAAATAGCTTCTTGATCTCCTCGTATTTCGTCTTTTGCTGGTCGGTGCCGAAGTTTTCGATGAATATCCTGATGTTTCGCAGTGCATCGAGAGTGAAGATGTAATCGAACTGGGTTTTTACCGATGCGGAAACGGCCAGGGCGGGGGATGAGTAGACCGCCAGCAGTAACACTATCGCGCACGTGAATACAAGCTTTTTTCCACGCATTGTTTACCTCAAGTACGGCATTTTTATTAGTATCGACTGAATTTTGAACGTTTTCCACAAAAATTTGAATTTTCAGACAGTACCAGGGATGGGCCCCTTTCTAAACAGCCAGTAAAATAATGGTTGCATATTTATGATGATGAATATAGGAGATTAGCCTGGTGTCGGTAAACTACAACTAGTGAAGCGCGATAATGGAAGACAAGAAGATATCTTACAGGCTTAAGGACGCCACTAAGTGCCCGGTCTGCGGATACGAGTTTCACCGGGAAGAAATGCTCACGGGCGGGGGGCGCCTCATTGCGGGTAAGCTTTCTGATGAATTACGGCGAATTTACGATAAAAACGAAAAATGGGGGGTCATCTACCCCCTTGCCTACGTACTCACCGTATGTCCCAAGTGCCTTTATACGGCGTATCCTAAGGATTTTTCCATTGTGACCCCTGCCGAGATCGAAAAAATCAAGGCGACCACACAGGCCAGGATCAATTCGGTGAAAAAATTCTTTGGCGAGGTCAGTTTTGAGAATAATCGCGACCTTCCGCTGGGAGCCTCTTCCTACCTGCTGGCAGTAGACTGTTATACGTTCCGTATAAAAAACGTGGCTCCAACGGTCAAGAGGGCGATTTCCTGCATCAGGGCCGCATGGCTTTTTGGAGACCTCGCGAAGGCAATTCCGGACAAGCCCTATCAGAAGATATCGGACTTTTTCTACCACAAGGCGTACCAGTTCTACCCGCAGATTCTCGAGCTCACTCAAAAGGGAGGGGAGTCCCTCGAAGCGGCCGGGAACATCGGACCCGACATTGACAAGAACTGGGGCTACGAAGGGATACTCTATATGATTGCGGCGCTCACCCTGAAGGTAGGCATCAAGGAACCCGATATCAATAAGCGTGTCGAGCAATTCGAGGTAACCAAGCGTTATCTGAGCAAACTGTTCGGCAGCGGGAAGTCGTCCAAAAGCAAACCCGGCGCGCTTATAGACATGACCAGGGACCTTTATGACCGCATGAACGCCCTCCTGGAAGAATGGAACAAGGAAATCAAGCCGGCAGAGACGCCGCCGCCCGCACCCGCAGAATAGCGCTCCATATCCAGTACGACGGTACCGCGTACAACGGGTGGCAGATCCAGAATGGGGGCCGAACGATCCAGGGCGAGCTTGAGCGCGCCATCGCGGTGCTCACCAGGCATGACGCCAGGGTTACCGCATCCGGCCGCACCGACACGGGCGTGCATGCATTCTGCCAGGTGGCTCATTTTGATGATGCGAGCGAATTGAGCCTTTCCCGCATATGCGCGGGGCTCAATGGAATTCTTCCCAGGGACATAGCAATAAAGAATACCTACGCGGTCCCGCCGGATTTTCACGCTCGGTTCGGGGCGGTCGCGCGCGAATATCTTTACATGATATACAACCAACCGCGGAGGAATCCCTTCGTCCGGAACAGGGCATTATGGCATCAGGAGAAGCTCAATCTCGAGTACCTGCGCAGCGCCGCATCCTTCCTCGTGGGTGAGCATGACTTCAAGTCGTTCTGCAAGAAGATTTCATCGGACGGGAATACCGTCCGGCGAATCGACGAGATCGACATCAGTGCAGCGGATGATCTCGTCGTTCTCCGTATTAAGGGTAACGCCTTCCTCCACAACATGATCAGGAGCATCGTGGGCACGCTGTGCGAAATGAACCGGGAAAAGCGCGACCCCGATGAAATGCGCCTCATACTGAAGGCGAAGGACCGGGACGCCGCCGGGGCCACCGCGCCGGCCTGCGGCCTCTACCTGAACAGGATATGGTATGATCCCCCCCTCTCCTCGATGCCCGATTCATCAATAAATTATTGACATATACCGGCCCAGTAAAGATAGTACCTTGATTTTAATCCGCTCCGGTACGTAACTTTTATCAGCCGCGAGCATCACATTCGATATACCTCGAGAGTACATGAAGTTTGTAAAATCCATAGTGGTCGTAGTATGCATCCTGTGCGCGGGCGCTGCCTATGCGGAGCGGCGCGAGGCGGATTATTTCGCGCGGCCGCAGATTGGCCTGTGGTTTGGGCCCGTTACGCCCGTATTCGATACCAACCAGGTGCTTGATACGAACCTGGGCGGCGGGCTTTTCTTCAGATATAACACCCCCTATAGACCTCTCAAAATGGGAATAGACGGCAGCTACCAGTATTTCCCCTCCAAGGGCGTCAACTCGCTCGCCATGTGGCCCGTGTATGGCAGCCTGCTTTACAGAATACCCATCAAGTTCGCCCTCATGCTTCAATTGAAAGCGGGTGCCGGCGGGAGCCACATGGAGATGAAGCCGGATGGTATTTCTCAGTGGGAGCCCATGTTTACCCTTGGATTCGAAGGATCGTTTCCGGCGGGACGAATTATCAACATAGGATTCCGGATCGATTACATCTATGTATACGAGGGATATATCAAGGGCGCGCAGCGGGGCGGGCATATCGTCAATACGGGGATTACCCTGTTTTTCAACGTAGGCGGAAAATGATCAAAAGATATAAATCATGGGCATTACTGTGCATCGCCGCGGCGGTGATCACCGGCTGCGGCGACAAACCGCTGTTCGACGAGCTGGCCACGAACCGGTTGAAGGTCGTTTTGAAGGGGACGTTTGAATCGAACGGGCCGAGGGATTGGCAGGCGCCTCTATGGACCGCGACTGATCATGGGTCATTGAATGATCTTACTTCGGCGGGTGAGACTACGGCGGGAAAAGCGACGGCTGCTCCCAGGAAGTTCATGCTGGACATCGCCGAGATGAAGCTGAACGGCAGCCCGTTTGCAAATTACAGGCATACCTATAACTTAGATGTAACGGATACTAACCCATTTTTCAACGGCACTGGTGTTGAATTTGACTGCGATGATCCCGAGCCAAAGCACTACTCGAAACTGAAAGTATACCTGCGAAAGCTTATTTTCAACAACGGGGAATTGTACCACCTGAATCCATCGGGTGCCTGGGAGCACGATGGCGCTCTCAAGGCGATTTTCAAGGAATCCACAATAGATGGCTTCGATTTCAACCAGTTGCTGGTCAACAGCTATTACGACAGCCTCCTGGAACAGGACACCCATATCAACAGGGTTTTTCCCTTTTCAATAGTAATCGATGACGGTGGACTGGATTACAGCAATAAGGATGAGGAAACCGTCCTCGAGGTGCGTTTCGTAATAAAAAACTTCGTCAAAAAGTACGAGTACGATTCTTACAATGACGACGGATATCACCAGGTTGGACACTATTGGGCGGTCTCCGACTGGCTGAGGGAGATGAAGGCCGACGAGGAGCCGCTTGGAGGGAATCTTCTGGCTGTCGCGAGGGCGTATGTGCCGGGGAAGGTCGGGTCTATCAGCGGACAAAATACTACCGGTGTTGCAGGATATGCGGTTGCGGTCCCAGATCCTAAAACAATTGCCGATTATTTTATTTCCTCCACGGCTGTTCCAAGGCCTCCATGTAATGATATTGCGTGCGAAGATTCGCCAAAGACGCCATATCTTCCAGCGGGAAACAGCGTCGAATCCTTCCTGGACTATTATTTGAAATATGAACAGTATAAGCATAGACATAATGAATTCTACAATTTTGTTGGTACGG
Organism: uncultured Spirochaetota bacterium; assembly: GCA_937864375.1. Lineage (GTDB taxonomy): Bacteria > Spirochaetota > UBA4802 > UBA4802 > UBA5368 > FW300-bin19. The sequence goes on along the minus strand of CALMJO010000656.1, from coordinate 377 downwards.
ACTCAAGCAATACTGATTATGAGGACGCCTGGAATGCGTACGAGGACTATGTAAAAGACTACAGAATACCGCCGCTCGCAACGTATGTGCCCAGTGGTTCTAATTATTCATTGGAAAATGTTCCACTCGGCAAAACTTATAATGTATATTTCATTCCGGCGAGCATCTTTAACAATGCGGAGCTTCCTCACGCGGGTGAAGCGGGTCAACTTGGACCGTTATCAGTAACCGTGAACGGCGATGAATCCGGTCGCGATTTTTAAGTGAATACCATTATTTCTATATAGGTGCCAGTCCATGTCCGACATGAAAATCATCGTTCAGAAATACCTGTCTCTTATACACATCTCCGAGCCCACGAGACCGTACTAGATCTC
>CALMJO010000655.1 GCA_937864375.1 uncultured Spirochaetota bacterium | reverse complement strand
CAGCAGAGCAGGCGCCCGCACATTCCCGAAATCTTGAGGGAATTGAGGTTCAGATTCTGCTCCTTGGCCATCTTTATTGAAACCGGGTCGAATTCTTCTTTCAGGTGGACGCAGCATCGCTCTCGCCCGCAGGGCCCGAATCCGCCGATTATGCGCGATTCGTCCCTTACACCAATCTGGCGCATCTCGATCCTCGTGCGAAAAACCGTGGCGAGATCGCGCACCAGCTCCCTGAAATCTATCCTGTTTTCGGCCACGAAGTAGAAGATGAGCTTGGTTCTGTCGAAGAGGCATTTCACCGAGACGAGCTTCATGTCCAGGTTCTTTTCCCTGGCCTTTTCCCTGCATACCTTGAATGCCTTCTGTTCAGTGGTCTCTATGTCGGGAAGATGCTTCAGGTCCTCGAGCGTCGCCAGCCTCAGGAGCCTGCCCTTGGATTCTATGGAAGTCCTGTTTTTCTTCAGGTGAGAGGGGCACTTGAACACGCGTCCCATGTCCACGCCGTGTTCCGTTTCCGCGATACAGAGCGCATTCCTTTTTACGAAAAGCCCGTTGGTATCGACATAGTATATCTGATAGCTGTTGCGAAGCTTGATGCCGGTGATTTCCATTACTACCTGCCGTTACACTATATATTAAAGGAGAGAGGGCCGGGGCCCCGCATCTCACCGCCGAAATAGAGCGAATATAGCAGCCCCTTCAGTGCAATTCTAAAATTTAAATTATGGGATTGGCCCTGTTTCAAGGCAAGTAGTATTTTTATGAGCACCCGTGCGCGGTCATGGTCTTTCATGCGCATCGAGTCGGGAAGTCCCTGCGGAATTACCTCCCCGGCGATTTCGGCATGCAGCAGGCTTCCGTAAACGTTTATCATGATATCGAGCAGCGTGCTTGTGGAAACCAGCTTCCCCGGCAGGTCCGCTGGCAGGATGGGCATTTCGTTCATGTTCAGCGCGGTCGAGATATCTCCGCAGAGCCGGAATAGCTTTTCCCGGAACTGGGTGTCTGCAAGCATCATTGCCCTTCCCGCGGAGCCGCCGGCGAGAAACGCCGCCACGGCCGGTTCCGAAACCGATTCGCCGCGCTCATGCAGGACGAGAAGGACCTCTTCGGTGGACAGCGGGGTGAATGGAATCTCTATGCTGCGCGAAACTATGGTCGGAAGAACGCGGGATTTGCCCTCCGCGATCATGATGATGCAGGTTGACAGCGACGGCTCCTCGATCGTCTTTAAAAGTGCATTCTGACCCTCGTCGGTCACCCTGTCGATGCCGTCGATGATGACCGCGGTTGCGCCGGAAACCGTTTTTCGAGAAAGTCGCTCTATGAGCCAGCGCACGCTTCCGGGCTCCCTTTTTTCGTCGGAACCTATTGGAATCGTCCCTTTCTCATTGGGCCTGATCGTAATGAAATCCGGGTGTATCTCCTTGATTACCTGGCGGCAGTGCTCGCACGCAAGGCACGGCCTGGCAGCGCCCGTGCAGAACAGGGCACTTAAAAACCGCTCGGCGACGAGGCGCTTCCCGGTCCCGCTCGTCCCGGTGAAGAGCATGGTCTGCGGGATTCGTTCGTGACCGGCAAGCTTGTCCAGCCGGGCGCGCGCTGCGGCGTGTCCATGGATTCCGGCAAAGTTCATTGCGCACCGCCCCGCCGCTTTTCTATGTACTGTGCGATTCCCCTGCCGTTCAGCCTTATATCTACGTCCAGAATCTCCCGTTCCTCGGACGAAAGCACAAGGCCCCGCTCTCGAATCCTGTTATCGAAAAACTCCAGGAACCTGTCGCGGCAGAATTCCTCAAGCGCATCACCCGTGATGCCGGCCGCGCTCGCATCCTCCGCTATTCCGGCAATCCTGTCAAAGGCATCCGTCATCTGCAGGGCGCCATCCCTTATATCAGGGTATGCCCCGAAGTGGGTCAGGTACGCATGGCCGGCGCCGGTAGCCATGATATTTTCGACCGACCTGCGTGCCTCCTCGAGGTCGAATTCAGACGGGGCCGTGGTTGGGAAAAGAAACGGGGCAGCACCCCTTTGCAGAACAGGATATGCCAGCCCGAATGCGTCTCCGGTAAATATCCCGTTGGACCCCGAATCATGGATGCAGAAGTGGTGTGTGGCATGCCCCGCGGTGTGAATGAATGAAAACCTGCGCGACCCGTAATCAAGCATCTCTCCGTCACCCATTGACCTGACCCTGGATGCCTCTACCGGCATGATCTGACCGTACATCTTTATAAAATGATCCTCTCCATACACCGCGATGGAAGCCTTCACGAGCCGCGAGGGATCGATTATATGCCGGGATGCCTTCGGGTGGCAGAGCACCGTTGCGTTGGGGCATTCCCGGAGCAGGGCCGACGTACCGCCCGCATGGTCCAGGTGAAGGTGGGTGACGATCAGGAGATCAACCTTGTCGGGTGAGATGCCATGATCTCTCAGCGCCCTCATGAGGTAGGGAACCGCATGAACGGTATTGTTTTCAATAAACACGGCGCGTCCGTTTTCGATCAAAAGGTACGCGCACGCATTCCCGGCAGCCATGTAATGACAATCAATGGTATAGATCGAGTGCGTTCCATCCGGGATCTTTTTCATTGGTGGTACCCCTGCGCTATTGCCGACAAGTCGCTTATACGCATGTCTTTCCGTTTCTGGCTTATTTCAAGACAGGAAACGACTTTCTGTCAACCACAATGGCCGGGAAAAATTACGCGATTCGCAACTGGAAAATTTCGATTAGTAAGCTGATGGACAAGAAATCGCCCCCATACCGCATCGAGGAATCGAAATCCGGGCTGCCCACGCTCTCCGTCATGGACGAGGAGGGAAGGACAGTTTTTCTTCATTCAAGGGTCGACCCTGCCCATGAAGCCGGCGCCTTTGCCAGGCAGTTCAAGCCGGAGAAATTCGACACGCTCATCATCCTGGGCTGCGGCCTGGGTTACCACTGCGCACTACTCAAGGACCTGGCCCCGCGATATGCCCGCATAATAGTCATCGATGCGCTCAGCGGGATGAACGAAGAGCTTAAAAAAATCCCGGGGGCCGATTTCTTGTTCGCGCCTCCATTCAATCTCCTTTTTGGATATACCGTTGATGAAATCGAAGCGCTCCTGGCCGAGCAGGTTTCGCTTGAATCATCGCGCGGCATCCAGGTGCTGCAGCACGCTCCCTCGATGCGCGCCTTTACGTCATATTACGGATCGATCAAATCCTCCCTGGAATCGATTATTCGGAAAGAATCGGGAAATATGCTTACGAAAAGCGCGTTCGGCATACGTTACCTGCGCAACTGCCTGTTAAATATCAGGCAGTTACCCTCGTGCATCGGCATATCCGCCCTGCGCGGGCTTTTCCAAGGCCTTCCCTGCATGGTCGTCGCATCGGGTCCATCCATTGAAGCGAACCTCGGATTTCTCCGGGAGAACCAGAACAGGCTCGCGATCATTGCCGTCGATTCCGCCCTGCCCGTGCTTTCATCCTCGGGGATTGTTCCGGACCTCGTGATGTCGATCGATCCCCAGCCCCACATCTTTGAACATTTCCAGCACGCGGCAATGGGCACGAGCATTCCCGTATACACGCTTTCTTCTCATCCCTATGCGATACAGCGATACCCGGGCCTCCTTTCCCTGTCCTCGCACCCGCTCGCGCAGCTGCTTGAACACCTTCGTCCCGGGGCAGTTGGAAGCGTCGATTCGCGTTCGGGTACGGTCACGGGGGACGCGCTGGAATGCGCCCGTCTCATGGGATGTGGCCAGATCGGCATCATG
>CALMJO010000654.1 GCA_937864375.1 uncultured Spirochaetota bacterium | reverse complement strand
AGATCGGGATTCCCTTCGTGCCGGGAGTTTCCACTCCCTCTGAGCTCAATATGGCGCTCAAACTCGGCTGCGACCTGGTTAAAATATTTCCCGCGGGCGAACTTGGCGGCGTCGGGTACATCAACGCGGTGACCGCTCCGTTCAAGCTCAGGGAATTTCACCTGGTCCCCACGGGAGGAATAAGCGAAAACAACATTGCCGAATATTTTACGAATCCCCGCGTGGTCGCGTGTGGAGCCAGCTATGTCGTCGACGGCCGTCTCGTCGCCGGAGGCGATTTTGACGCCCTGCGCGAGCGAATCCGGGGCGTGGTAAAAAACCTCGCGGCCTCCCGTTGATCGTGCCGGCGCCGGGGATGACCGATTTTCTCTCCTTGCTCAGGAATGCCAGGGACCGGCGCGAAAGCCTTTTCGGCAGGAAAGAAACCGATTGCTTTCGCCTGTTCAATGCCGGTCGGGACGGATTCGACGGGTTTACGCTCGACCTCTATGGCGAATACCTGCTCGCCCAGATCTTCTATGACGAGGCCTGGGAACACGAACGGCCTATCCGCGCGGCCCTCGAGGAATTTGCCGCGAAGCTCGGTACGGACATCCGGGGACTGTTACTGAAAGACAGGCGCAAGGCACCTGATCCCGGCGATCCTGCGCGCCATGAGAGCATGCCTGTCGCGGGAAATCCCCCCCCCAGGGAATATTCCGTCGTTCAAAACGGCACGCGGTGTATCGTGAACCTGGTGAGCGGCCAGAATACGGGACTGTTCCTCGACATGCGGGAGGTGCGTGAGCGGCTGCAGCAGTATTGTCCCGATATGCACCATGTGTTAAACCTCTTCTCCTATACGGGAATCTTCTCGGTCCACGCGCTGAGGCACGGCGCCCGGTCGGCCGTCAACGTCGACCTCTCCAGGCCCGCCCTCGCGCGCGCGAGGAACAATTACGAGGCGAACGGGTTGTCCGTCGACGAGCGTGATTTTATCTGCGGCGACTCGTTTAAATGGATCAAGGCGTTTACCAGGAAGGGACGACGATTTTCCATGGTTTTTTTTGATCCTCCCACGTTTTCAAGAAATAGGGGCTCGGTGTTCTCCGTGAAGAAGCACTACCCGGGCTATCTGGAGACGCTCGGCCGCATCGCGGAGGGAGGATACGCCCTGACTGCGATCAACGCTGAATTTCTCCCGGAGGAAGAATATGTGCGCTACCACCCGCGCTCGTGGGAAAACGTGTTCCTGGCCCATGAATCGCAGGATTTTCTGCCGGGCGCCTCTCCCTACCTGAAAACGGGCCTGTGGCGCGTTCATTCCTGACCCGCCTGAAAAGTTCTTGACACCCTGTATTTTGCGGTTAGCCTGCGTGCGTAACCTTGTAGATGACAATTATGTTCTATATCGCGCTCATACTGGTGGCCGGCGGACTCGGGCTAATTCTTTATTCGCTTTTCATGGAAAGCGGAAGAAAGTATACGCTGCCCGTGCGCGACCGCTTCGTCCCCAACTACGATCTGCCCGAAGCGGGCGGGCATGCCGCGGCGTCCCGCGGCGCCGGCGTATCCGTGGCGAGAGACGAGGCCGACGACGATTTTCTTTCGCTGGATGACGTCCGGCTCGAGAGCGTGAGTGAAAGACCCGGGACCGGAGAGCCGTTCGCGATATATGACGAGCCCAGGGTCGTCGCATTCGCCGAGGAGCCAGCAACCGGCCATACCGGGATACTCGACGAGCTTGACGGCGAGTTCAGCCGGGAGCATGCGCGCGAGACGTCATCATCGGACAGGCCGGCCGTCGGCACGGAAGAAGAAGCGACGGTGGAGGCCGATTCGGCTCCCCTGCATACCGCGTACCTCTACGAGGACTCATCCCAGATCATCGACTACGAGCAGGATACGAATGTCATTGACCCTTCAATGGGACAGTATAAGCGCCTCAAGCGGATAGGGAAGGGTACCGTCCAGGTAGTAAAGGACGGGATCAGTTTTGTCGTGGGAAAGAACCTTTTCCGTTTCGACTTCTACAAGGTCGACAAGGCCAAGATCGGCGAAAACTTCGTCGCCCTTTTTCTCAAGGGAGGAAGTACGGTGCGGCTGCTAATATTCGATCAGAATTCACCCGCCTGGGCCGAGGTAAAAAAAGGCATCGAATCCCATTTCTCCGCCTCATGATGCACCATGTACTACCGCTATAAATCGAAAACAAGGAATAGGAAAATCTACAGGTATGTCTTCACTATCCTGATAGTCGGCTCGCTCGTGGTCGCGGGATACCGCTACCGTCAGTACCTGCTGTTCTGGAAGTACACCAGCACGAGGATCACCCAGAGGATCGAGCAGGCGCGTACGGTAACCGACCAGCGCGAGCGGGAGCGCAGGTTCAGGGAACTCCAGGCGATCAGCGGCGATTACCTGAAGGACAACCAGCTTTCCCTCGACGCGTGCCTCATGTACGGCGAGGTGCGTTTCCAGCTGGGCCAGTCGCTCATCCGCCAGTTCACCGACCTCATAATATACGAGGGAGGGTCTTTCGACGTGGGGGATAAGGCCCGCGCCGAATTCACCGAATCGATCAAATTCCTGAAAAAAGCCGCCGCGATCTCAAGCGCCCCCCTGCCGCCGCGGGCGGAGCTCCTCATGGCGAGGGCGATGTACTACACGGCCTATATTTCCAACGAGAATATTTTCAACCGCCTCAGGAAGCTGGACATAGGCGAGGGCTTTCCCGGCGTGGACGACGCGCGGTTCTACGCGCTCATGCACATCCTGAACGGAAAGGAGGAGCGCGGCATCCAGGTCCTGGGCCAGCACGGGAAGATCGCCGAATCGACCGAGGGGCAGCTCTTTCTCGCCACGGCGCTCTCCATCGCCAGGCGCTATACCGACGCCATCGTCCAGTACAAGGAGGTGCTTGGCCGGGAGTCCTCCCCGCAGACGCAGAAGCTGGTCTACCTCAATATGGGAAGAATTTACCTGAGCCAGTCCCTCTATGCCGAGTCGCTCTCCCGTTTCAACGACGCCCTCGCGCTTGACGACAAGGACCTCAAGACCAGGATATGGACGGCGCGGGTCTACAGCGCCATGGGAAACAAGGCAAAGGCGCGCGCGGTCTTGGGTGAAGTCATCGCGGTCGAGGCGGGCAACGAGGAGGCCCGCAAGCTCCTTGGCTCCCTGTGATGCGCACGGCCGTTTTTTGTCAAATCCAGGAGGGCTCTTCGAAAATTGCTTGATTATCGCTTGACAAATTACGCAATTCTAATAAAGAAACGACGAGGAGAATTGAATTTCTTCAATTTCCCCGTGAAATTCCCTAAATGACTATCTGAAATATCTCGGATAATACTCCAGGGAAATTTCCTGTTCAATTACCGATTACTGTCAGCTTTTACGATCTCAAGGAGAAGTGCAATCATGTTCAGTTCATTATATGGGATGTTCTCAAACGATATGGGTATTGATCTGGGTACGGCGAACACGCTGGTACACGTCAAGGGGCAGGGGATCGTGCTGAGCGAGCCCTCCGTCGTGGCGGTGCAGAGCGGGACCGGAAAGGTGCTCGCCGTGGGCCACGAGGCGAAGCGGATGCTCGGAAGAACCCCCGGCGATATCGTTGCAATACGTCCCATGAAGGACGGCGTGATCGCGGACTTCGAAACCGTCGAAAAAATGATCAGGTACTTCATCACCAAGGTGCACAAGAGGAAGACGCTGGTAAGGCCCAGGGTGGTGATCGGCGTTCCGTCAGGCATCACCGAGGTCGAAAAGCGCGCGGTCCGTGAGTCGGCGGAGCAGGCCGGCGCCCGGGAGATATTCCTCATCGAAGAAGCGCTTGCCGCAGCGATAGGCGCGAACATTCCCATCCACGAGCCCGCGGGCCACATGATTGTCGACATCGGCGGGGGAACCACCGAGATCGCGGTCATCTCGCTGGGCGGCCTCGTGATCGCCGACTCGGTCCGCATCGCGGGCGACGAGTTCGACGAGGCGATCATAAAGTACATGCGCACGCAGTACAACCTCGTCATCGGGGAGCGCATGTCGGAAGAGGTGAAGTTCCGGCTGGGAAACGCCTTCCCCGAGAAAAAGGTCGAAACCATGGAGCTCAAGGGCCGCGACGCGATCTCCGGCCTGCCCCGGACGCTCGAGATCGATTCCTCCGAAATCCGCAAGGCGCTCAAGGAGCCGGTGGACCAGATCCTGGACGCCCTCAAGAGAATACTCGAAAAGACGCCCCCCGAACTCGCCGCCGACATCGTCGAGCGCGGGATAGTGATGACGGGCGGCGGCTCCCTCCTGAAGGGACTCGACAAATACATCAGCAAGGAGACCGGGGTCCCGGTAATCAGGGCCGAAAACCCGCTCACCTGCGTGGTGCTGGGCGCCGGCAAGTTTCTCGAAGAGCTCAAGAACCTCTACAGGGCGAATCTCAAGTAGCGGCGCGCTGAGGCGTCGACTGTTTCAAGGCAAAGGCTGCGGTGGAATTCTTTATACGACATAAATCGATCGTGGTGTTCGTCGTTTTTTTTCTCTTCTGCATCATTTCACTTTCCGTTCAGACCTCCGGCATGACGCTCTCCCTGGAAGGGATGGGGAGGGCCTTCGTGACCCCGTTCCAGAAGGGATACAACGGGATCCAGCAGAATATCCGCATGCTCTGGGCGGGATTCACGGAGCTGGGCGACGTGCGCGACCAGCTGCGCAAGACCCGCGATAAGCTGCAGCATTACGAGGCGGTCGCCGAGGAGCTTGGCGAGATAAAGAAGGAAAATGACCGCCTGCGGAAGCTCCTCGACATGCAGAAGCGGGTGCAGTACGATTCCATAGCCGCGATGATAATCTCGAAAGACCCCGACAACTGGTTCCGGACGATCGTCGTCAACCGCGGCAGCGCGGACGGGGTCAGGGTGAACATGCCCGTGATCGCCTACGTGGGCGAGGAAAAGGCGGTCGCGGGGAAGGTCGTCGAGGTGCGGGGATCCGTTTCCGTGATAGAGCCCATCATTTCTACGAGCATAAAGCTCGGCGTGATGTTCCAGGAGAGCCGTTTCCCGGGTCTTCTCTCCGGTTACGCCGCGAACTCGAATTTCGCCATGATCGATTACATAAACAAGTCAGCCGCCATAAACCTGGGGGATGTCGTGGTCACCTCGGGGCAGGGGGGCATATTCCCGCAGGGGATGCTGGTGGGCAAGGTCATCAGGTCCTTCGTTTCGGAATCCAGCCCGTACCAGCGGGCGATCGTGGCCCCCATAGTCAACTACAACCAGATCGAAGAGGTTTTCATCATCAAGAAGGAGCCGGACAAGGAGCTCGTCGAGCTCATGGGGAAGGTGGAATAATGATTTTCACGTATATTTTCACCGCGGCGCTTCTCATCGTTTCCCTGATAATGCAGGCGCACACCTCCTTCGACGTGCTGCGCATCGCGGGAATAAAGCCCGACCTCCTGTTCATAACGATCGTGTACTGCGGATTCAGCTTCGGCTCGTTTTACGGCGAGGTGACCGGTTTCATCGGGGGCATATTGCACGACGCGGCATCGTCCTCGCCGCTGGGCCTGCTCACCCTGCCCAAGTTCGTGATCGGCTACGTGGTGGGCTTCTTCGGCCGTTCGGTGTTCAAGGGCACCATGATCACCGTGTTCATCCTGCTGTTCCTCGCGTCTTTGGTTAAGGGAATCATCACGCTGGTGCTGTGCTATATCTTCCACGAGGCGTCCATCACGTCGGTCATTACCGTCATTTTCCCCGAGGCGTTTTACAATGCCCTCCTCGCGCCCCTGCTCTTCTTTCTCTTTGACAAGATTTTCGAAAAGGAACTAGAGCGGGAGGGCTACTGATATATGGCTGCGACCTCCCTGCGTGCCAGCATGTACGAGGCATTCAGGTCCAGGATGTTCGTGTTCCTCGGGCTGGTTGCCTTCGTGTTCGGCGTCTTTTTCCTGCAGCTGGTGAACCTCCAGATACTGCAGGGCAGCGCCTACCGGGAGAAGTCCCGTCAGAACATGGAGAGCAATATTCCCATCGCCGCGCCGCGCGGGGAGATATACGACCGCAACTTTGGGCCGGAAAGAAAGGGCGTGGTGATAGCCTCGAACCGCGCCGCCTTCAACATCAGCACCATTCCCGCGAGCTTCAAGAGCCCGGCCGAGATGCAGGCATCTCTCAAACCCCTCTGCGCGCTCCTGAAAGTCTCCTATGACGACCTCATGAACGAGCTTAAAGGCAGGAATCCCTACGAGCGCGTGACGATAAAAGAAGACACCACCCTGAACACGGTAGTGACCATAGCGTCGCACCAGCACAGATTTCCGCATGTCGACTGGCAGGACGCGCCGGTGCGCGTGTATAACTATGGCAGCATTTTTTCGCACGTGGTCGGATACATCGGCAGCATCAGCCCGGACGAGTACAAGAAGCTCAAGGATTCCGGTTACCGGCATTACCAGAAGATCGGCAAGTCGGGACTGGAAAAGGAATACGACACCGAGCTCAGGGGACTGGACGGCTATTACCGCCGCATCGTCGACGTGCGCAACCGCATGGAGGGGGAGGAGGTGGGCCTGCAGCCCTCCTCGGGAAGCAACCTGGTCCTCACGATCGATTTCGAGGTGCAGAAGGCGGCCTTCGAGGGCATGAAGGACATTCGCGGCGGCGCCGTGGTGATCAGGCCCGCGACCGGCGAGGTGCTCGCGCTCGTGAGCCATCCGGATTTCGATCCCAACCAGATCATTTCAAAAAACAACGCGAAGGTGCTCGAGGACCTGAACAAGGACGAGGCCAGGCCCTTCCTGAACAGGGTCATCCAGTCCAAGTATCCACCCGCTTCCACGTTCAAGCTGCTCACCGCGATCTCGACGCTCGAAGAGGAGAAATCGAGCCCCGGCCAGACGCACTACTGCCCGGGCAAATATACGCTCAAGGGATACATCGACCGCGACTTCTACTGCTACGAAACTCACGGGACGCTCGATATGTACTGGGCCATCGCGAAGTCGTGCAGCGTGTATTTCTACCAGCTCGGCTACAAGATAGGGCCTTCGGCCATGCTTAGGTACGCCGACTACTTTGGGCTTCAGGACAAGACGGGCATCGACCTGCCCGGTGAGATACCGGGATTCCTTCCCACAAAGAAGTGGAAGTACAAGACCTTTGGACAGCAATGGTTCGACGGCGATACGATCAACATGGCGATCGGCCAGGGATTCGTCAACGTGACTCCGATCGAGATGGCCGACCTCGTATGCGGAATAGTGAACAGCGGCCAGATCATGAGACCCTATATCCTCAAGGAGATGAGGTCGCCTGACAACAAACGGGTGATCCGGAAGACGAAACCTGAAAAGATCCGCGAGATCCCGCTGTCTCCGGCGACAGTGGACGCCCTGAAGCAGGGGATGCGCCTTTCGGTCCGGAACGGGACATCGCAGCAATTGAATTACATCCCGGTCTCCATTGCGGGAAAGACGGGCACGGCCCAGACCAGGTCGCACAGAAGAGAGGATGGATCACAGCATGGATGGTTCGTCGGGTTCGCTCCCTTCGAAGGGGAGCCGGAGGACACCGTGGCCGTGGCGGTCCTGGCGGAATACGGCGTTACGGGCGCATCGGGCGCGGTACCGGTAGCGGAGAAAATCTTCGCGTCACTCCATAAACAGGGATATTTCAATGCCCAGCAAAAACGAAATATACAAGATTGATTACGTGCTGGTATTCGTGGTCATCATCACCGTATGCATCGGCATACTGATGATCTACAGCGCGGGATTCGATCCGATCGACAAGGTCAACAGCGGGCTCTATAAAAAGCAGATCATCTGGTTCATAGCCGGCGTCGCCCTGATGCTGGGTCTCACATTCCTGAGCCACCGGTACATTGGCGACTACTCGATCTACATTTATGGTTTTTTCCTGTTCCTGGTTCTGCTCACTCTGGTGTTCGGAAAATCCGTGCGCAACACGAAGGCCTGGCTGAACCTCGGTCTGTTCTCCCTGCAACCCTCCGAATTCATGAAGCTGGGTATGGTGATCCTCCTGGCCAAGTACATTGAACTGCGCGAGAGGGACATGCATAACCTGAGGGAGCTGCTAATCCCGTTTGCCGTCATGGCGGCCCCGGTCCTCCTGATCCTCATGCAGCCTGATTTCGGGACCGCGGTGGTTTTCATACCGGTCCTGTTTACCATGCTCTTCCTGGGGGGCGCCGACGTCTCGCACCTGCTTTCAGTGGTCTCGATCGCCACGATCGCCATGGTGGTTCCCATGGTGATTACCTACAGGGAGTGGATCGGCGCGGAGGGGTCCAACTTCCTCCTGGATTTTTTCAAGGACCCCGGGCTCATTTTCATCGTGAGCGCCGTTCTCCTGGTCATCTCCATCATTGCGTTCGTACTTCATTTCTTTTTCATTAAAAAATACTACAGGCGCATCTACGTGCCCGCGTTCGTGATATCGTCGGGACTGCTGTGCTCGATCCTCATACAGCGCTTCCTGAAAGACTACCAGAAGAAGCGCATCCTGGTGTTCCTCAATCCCGACCTTGATCCGCACGGGTCGGGCTACAATATAATACAATCGAAAATCGCCGTCGGCTCCGGGGGCATCCTGGGCAAGGGCTTTCTCTCAGGTTCGCAGTCCCAGCTGGGCTTTCTCCCGGAAAAATCGTCGGATTTCATTTTTCCGGTAATCGCCGAGGAATGGGGGTTCGTGGGATCGCTCATCCTGATCGCGCTTCTCTGCCTGATCGTGCTCCGGGGAATACAGATATCCCTCGAGGCGAAGGATAAGTTCGCCTCAATGCTGGCGGCGGGCATTACGTCAATATTTTTCTATCATATACTGATCAACATCGGTGTCGTGCTTGGAATCATGCCCGTGACCGGCCTTCCCCTGTGCTTCGTCTCGTACGGCGGCTCCAACCTGCTCATGTCCATGATGGCGGTGGGCATACTCATCAACATACGGACTGTCTCTTATACACATCTCCGAGCCCACGAGACCGTACTAGATCTC
>CALMJO010000653.1 GCA_937864375.1 uncultured Spirochaetota bacterium | reverse complement strand
TCATTATGCTTGCGGCACGCATCACGTTGTCGTAGTTCAGGAAGGGCTCGCCCATGCCCATGAACACGACGTTGTTGTTCCTGAGCCCGGACGTCCGGCGCACCTGCGAAAGCTGGTCAAGGATTTCGGCAGCCTGGAGGTCGCGCTTGAACCCGATGCGCGCCGTCTGGCAGAATCGGCACCCCATGGGACAGCCCACCTGCGACGAAACGCACACGGTGAGCCTGCCGTCGTCCGTGCCCTCGTTGCGGATGAGCACCGACTCTATGAAATGCCCGTCGTGCGTGCGGAAGAGGTACTTCTCCGTGCCGTCGAGCGCGGAGACCTGCCGGTCGGCCTGCTCCAGGGCGGACACGGCGTAGCGTTCATCGAGCGCGGCCCGGAGCTCCTTCGAGAAATTGGTCATCCCGGAGAACGATTCGACGTTCTTCTCGTAGAGCCAGTTGAAGAGCTGCTTCGCGCGGTAGGGCTTTTCGCCCAATTCGCGAAACACCTCCCCGGCCTCGGGAAGCGTCATGTTTTTAATGCAGGGTTTGTCCATAATGGTGAAACGAGGCGCGGCTCGCTTCGGCCGCGCAGGCTACTCGGAAACCTCCACCTCGAGCAGCGTGCTTTCCCACTGGCTTTTGTTCAGCCCCGTGGCCTTGATGGTTATGCCGCGGGTCATCCCGGCCTTCTCATTCTCGCGGACGGAACGGAAGCCCTCGCCGGAGAGCTTTTTGTAATCAAGCCAGTCGACCCTCTTCTCGGTGAAGAACGCGGTCACCGTGTCCCGGCCCGCCGGCGTCGAGAACTGGATCTCGAAGGCGTCGTCGTCGCGCGGTATCGTGTATTCGCGGCCGGCCATCACCGCGTTGGACCCCGAGTAATCGTTGGGAAACAGCACCACGACGTCGCCCCCGGGCTGTATGTCGACGATGGTCACGTAGCCGTCCCTGTTCGCCCTGAAATGCAGCACGATCGATTCGCCCACCCTTCCGGCGCCCGTCCTGCCGGGAGTGATCCTGTCCCCGGAGGGCTTTTTCTCGATCCACATCTCGAAGTTGATGTCGGGGCTGTCGTTGCGCATCGTTTTCAGGTTCTCGCGGGCGAGGAAGACCTCGATCCCGCCCGCGAGCTTCTTTCCAAGGGCCTCGATCTGCCCCGTCCCTTCCACGGTCGCGGCCGCGATGAGCTTTTGCGTCTCCGCGTGCACCGCGCGCGCGGAAACGGTGTTTCCCGCGACGGAGCCGTGTATCATGATCTGGATGCCGTGCACCTTGCCCACCTTGACGGCGCTCGCCTCGTCCACGAACCCTCCCATGCCCAGCGCGAGCTCCTGCTCGTACTCCTTCATCTTCGCCCGGTCCACGAGCTGGATGAACTTGTAGCGCGCGAGCGCCGACATCAGCTCCCCAAGGACGGCATCGCCTGAAGCGGCGCCTCCCTGCACGGAAAAGGGAAGTATACCCGTGGAAACGGTCTGCTGCTGCGCAAACGACGCGGGCGCAAGAAGCACTGCCGTCAGGCATGCGGTAATAAGCGTTTTGTTCATGTCATGATACCCGGTTGTTCAAGTAGTGTGGGAACGGCGCGTGGCGCCTATGGCGATAAATATAGCGAACCGGCGGAAAAAGTAAACCAAATTAAATGGAAAAGCGGTTCCTGACGAATTCCTCCAGGACGGCCTCCCAGCCGGCCGCCTCCACGCCCGCTCTGGACGCCAGCCTGCCGGGATCCAGTGCGGTATTCAGGGGCCATTCGACCGGGCTCAGGTATTCCTCCGCCGGCACCTCGTCGATTGCCGGCAGGCCGTCGTCGCCCCGCATGAGATGCAGTATGCGGTAAAAACTCCTCAGGAAATCGGCGGCGGAGACGCTTCCCGCGCCCGCGGCGTGAAACACGCCCTCGCGCCCGTCGCGGATCGTCCCGGCGAGTGCGAGTGCGGCACGGTCCGCGGAAAGGGGCGATATCCGGCGGTCCCGTATCACCCCGGCGGCCTGCCCGCCTGCCAGGGCGCCCATGGCCCTGTCCAGCCACGACGCCCCCGTGCCGTACACGTCCGGAAGCCGCATCACCAGGTGCGCACAGCCGCTCTCCCACACGAGGCGCTCCCCCAGCAGAAGCGAATCGCCGAACGCCGTCGCGGGCTGCGCCGGATCGTCTTCGACATACGCGCCCGTTTTCGTCCCGTCGAACACGTACGCCGAGCTCACGTAGACGAAGCGCACCCCGCGCGCCGCGCAGAGCCTCGCCGCCTCGCCGGGGATGAACGCGTTGTGCCGGTAGGCGTCCTCGCGTTCGTACTCGCAGCGCTCGATGTCGTCCATGCGGGGAAAGCACAGGAAGGCTTCCGGCTTCATCTCGTCAAGGAGGCCAGTCATGAACCGCGCGTCGGCGGGGCTTCCTTCGGCGTCGCCAAAGGCGCAGACCTGGAAGCTTTCACGCAGGAGCGGGAGGAAAACACTGGCGAGCGAGCTGTCGGTGCTTGAAAGCAGTATCATGGCAGGCCGCCTTCAGGGTCGCGAGTACCCCTTCTCCATCGCGGCAGCGTCGAGCCCGGCGGTGAGCACGTTTTCCACGGTGAGGTCCACGGAGCCGGGCTCCTGGAACTTGGGTATCACCACCGTCTTGATGTAGCCCTTGCAGGAATCGCATACCTCCACGCGGTGGCGGGCGTTCCCTTCTTCAACGAGAAATCCGAGGAGTTCGGCGTTAGTGTTTTCGCAGATGGCGCACTGGATGCGCGGGTACGTCCACTCGGTCTCGCAGAGCGCGCAGTGAAGGTGCCTGCGTCCCTCGCCGGCGGCGGTGATCCTGGCCATGTCGGGGAAATAGCCGCACACGGGGCACGCGGGCTTGAACCATTCGTCGTCCTTCACGCGCTCCCGCACCGTCGCGGCGATCGCCGCGAAAAAGGGCTTGAGCCAGTTCAGGGCGACAAAGACAAGCTCGTCGAAGCCTATCCGGTACCCGGAGGCCGCCCCCGAGAGCGGCTCCATGTCCCTGGAGAGAAACGCGTCGATCGCGATCCTTGCGATCCCCTCCGCCGGGGCCGAGCGCAGCGCCTCCAGGCTCATCCCCGTGTTGAAACGCGCGACGATGTCAACGAGATCCCTGAGCCCCTCCGCGAGCGCGCGCGACGCCTCTTCATTGAGCGTGACGGAACCGGGCGCCAGGACAGGGGGCGCCGGGGCTTCGGTCACTGAAAGGCCGGGGATGAGCGCGCGGTACGCGGAAAAGCGCGCGGAATGGTATTCGAACAGGGCTTTATAGAAATCGTATGAATCGGGCGGGAGTATTCCGGCCTCCCGCGCCTTGGGCTCAGCGTCTCTGAAAAAGGTACCGTGGTCCTGCATCCCTAGGACGGCTTCTTTTCGTTCTTGTTATCGTCTTCGCCGCTGATGGCCTTCTTGAATTCCTTGATTCCGGAACCCACGTCCTTCGCAAGCTTGGGGATCTTTCCCGCACCGAACACGATCAGCACTATCAGAAAAATGATCACCAGTTCCCATATACCGGGCATTCCCATTTTCGTCCTCCTGGGGCAGTCAAGAATGGTGCATTGAATCTTTCCACGAGTCTTTTTGTCAAATTAAATTCTGGAACCAAGATACGGCCCAGCAGCGCCGCGTTCAAGCGCGGCCGCAAAAAGAGGCGCGGGGGAGCGCCGCCGGAAATCCGGCCACGGGGCGCCTGGAATGAGCTCATGCCCGCCGTTTTCGGGGGGCCGAACAGCATACGGGCGCGCACACACGCTCGATACGGGAACGAGCCCCTGAATCCCGGGCGGCGCCCTTCCCCGCCCCGGAGGCCTGGCGGAGGCTCAATATCCGTACGTACCCGTCCGCGCGCGGAACCGACGCAGTTCCGGGACTATCGGCTCCCCGGCGGACTCAGAAATACGCAACCGCCACGGCGACCGCGAAGGTGATCCCCGACGCGCCGCCCACGGCCGCGTGCGTGTCGCCGTCCGCCGAAGCGACGGCATGAATGAAGCCCGCCGTCGCTATCGTGGCGAGCAGGGCGTGGATGGTGTACTTCCAGTCGCTGCCGATGACGCCGTAATACTGGTAATATCCCTGGGCCGTGGTGGCCGCCGCGAGCGCGGTCGC
>CALMJO010000652.1 GCA_937864375.1 uncultured Spirochaetota bacterium | reverse complement strand
GGGCTCAAGATATACCCGGTGCAGATCGAGGAGGCGCTCCTGAAGGCCGAGGGCGTGAAGCCGCGCTACATGGTGCACCTCGACCAGGACAACGGGATCGACGTCATGGAGATCCGGATCGAGGTGTCCGACGCGCTCTTCAACGACGAGCTGAAGAACCTGCTCGCCGTGAAGAACAAGGTGGCGAGGATAATCGAGGAGGACCTGGAGCTCGTCGCGAGGATCACCCTCGTGGAGCCGGGAACCCTGGGCGGCGACGAAGCGGGCAAGTCGCGCGTCGTCGACACGCGCGGATAAAGGCGCGCATATCCCGGATCGCCTCTGCGTCCGGAATTCCGACCCGCGATTGTGCCCATGCCGCGACGGACGGGACGCCGCACGCGCCCGAACTCGCCGTACCGGGCGCCGGCCCGGCCGTAAATCACGGGGCATGACCCGTACGAACATCGAACCTCTTCCTTTTTATGAACGGTATTACCCGGATTTTTTGCTGTAGTTGCGCGGGCCCCCGTAGTAGACTGCCTGCACTGCCGCGCACGCCGGCGGCCGACGGACGGGGTGACAGCGCCATGGAAAAATCCGAAGTTCGCCTGATGAAAAAAAAGTACCGCAACAACTACATCGCCCGCTTTGCATGGAGCGCGGTGATGCTCGTGATCGTCTATTTCAAGTTCGGGGGACTGGTCCTCGCACTCACGGCCTCGCACCTGGCGCTGAGCGCCGCCTGGATCGTGCTGGTGGAGACCGAGTCTCCCGTAATCTTCATCGAGGACACGAGGTTCATCCGCATCGCGATGGACGCGTTTCTTTACACGCTCGCCATTTACGTGACCGGGGGGATCAACTCGTTCTGCCTCCTCAGCTACATCATCTTCGTGATGCTGTCCTCGCTCTATTCCACGAACAAATACGGGATTTTCGCGATTGTCAGCAGCATAGCATTTTATAACGCGATGCTGCTCCTGGTACACCTGGAATACATTCCTTCCGCCAACTTCCTTTTTGACGACTGGCAGGACCGGGTGGGCGTGACGCGCGCCTCGGTCCTGTTCACGAACTTCCTGCTCGTCTTCGTCGCGGTCATCATGAACGTCACCGCGCACACGCTGTACAGGAACCTCATGGACAGGACCCGGGAGCTCCAGGTGGAGCGGAACCGCCTGCACGAGCGCAACCGGATCATCGAGAACGATCTCAAGCTCGCGCGCAAGATCCAGGAGCAGCTCATTCCCCCGCACAGTCCCTATCCCAGCGTGTACGCGCTGTACAAGCCCATGGAGCAGGTGGGAGGGGACCTGTACGATTTTTTGAGTTTCCGGGACTCCTCCAGGATCGGGATATTCCTGAGCGACGTGTCCGGCCACGGCGTGCCGGCCGCGTTCATCACCTCCATGATCAAGACCATGATCCTCCAGTCGGGAAGCGCCAGGGAGGACCCTGCCGCCCTGCTGATGTACCTCAACGGCCTGCTGCACGGGAAGACCGCCGAAAACTTCGTAACGGCGTTCTACGGGATATTCGACACCCGGGACCGGACCCTGGTCTATTCAAACGCAGGGCACAATCCCCCCTACCTCATTGGCGAGGGAGCGGTCACTGCGATCAACGAGGCCAGGTCCATGCCCCTCGCGATCGCCGACAACGAGTTCCTCGAAAGGGCCGGGAAGAAATACTCCGTGTTCCGGCGGACGCTTGATCCGGGCGACCGTCTTCTTTTTTACACCGACGGCCTTGTCGAGGAGGACGGCGGCGAGGGCGACTACCTGAGCTTCGAGGACCTCATGCTGCGGGAGATACTGCCCGGCCAGAAGGGCGCGTCGGCGCGGAGCATCGTGGAGGGGCTCCATGCGCGCCTGGAACGATGGAGCGGGTCCGGGAGCTTTACCGACGACGTGTGCATCGTCTGCCTCGAGGTGTAGCGGGGAGAACAGGATCGACTTTACGGCCGGCGTTCACGTGAACGAAGACAGGTGAAAACATGTTCCATGTATTTATTGAAGAAAATGCCCATTACATGGATGAGTCTTCACGCAGGCGTCACGGTAGCTATGTCACTTACGAAGAGGCCTGGCGCGAATGCGCGCGCATCGTCGAGGAATCGGTGCGGGAGATCTTTGATCATGACAATTCGGCGGAAAAGAACTACGCGCTGTACCAACTCTACGGCCTTTCCCCGTGGTTCGATCCCGGGAAGGACGGAACTGCATTCAGCGCTGCCGCGCACGCGCGCGCATTTATCCGGAAACTGGCGGATTTGAAGCCGTTCCTGGATTGATGGGAGCGTGGGGGGACGAGGAAGAAAAAACTCGGGCAATTTTCCACCTCTCGTGGCAGACTGGTACGGGCGAATACAAATTGTTGGAGTGAATCCTATGAGAACTGCTGTTGGCATGGTCTTCCTGATTCTTGTCCTGGCGGCGTCATGTTCGCGATCGGTTTCCGGCAGCCTGTCGACGGCGCCGGGGCTCGCCGGAAAGGCCCTGGGCTCCGGCGACTTCACGGTAGCGCTGAACGAAGAAAAGGACGGCCCCGTCCTGGTCATCTCGCACGCGTCGCGGGGAATCCTGTGGCGCTCGATTCCCGGACGCTCGTTCATCGCGGCCGCGGAGGGAAAAGAGAAGGTTTCCGAATCCCGTGGGTCGTTCAGGATCAAGGACTCGATCGCGAGCGTTCTTGCCGACCAGACGATACAGGCCTTCGAGCGGCGCGGCGCGCAGATCGTGGTGTCCGGCCGGCTCACCCGCACCGACGCGCGCGATTCCGAATACACGCTTGTCCTTGAGCCTGAAAGCGCGCGGCAGCTCCGCTTCGACATTCGCGTCGCGGATTCCTCGCTCAACCGGGTCTACCTTACGCTCGCGAGTTCGCGCGACGAGGCCTTCTTCGGCTTTGGCGAGCAGTTCACGTACTTCAACCTGAAGGGCCGACTGGTCCCGGTCCTGGTCCAGGAGCAGGGAATCGGCCGGGGGGCGCAGCCCATTACCACCGCGGTGAACATCGTCGCGGGGGCCGGCGGGGACTGGCACACGACGTACGTCGCCGTGCCGCACTTTATCACGAGCGCGTTGCGGTCGCTCTTCCTGGAAAACTACGAGTATTCGGAGTTCGATCTCAGGCGCGACGATGCCGTCACCGTGGGAGTGTTCTCCGGGAGCATGCGCGGGCGCATCATCGCCGCGGAAAGCCCGCTCGGGGCGATCGAGGAG
>CALMJO010000651.1 GCA_937864375.1 uncultured Spirochaetota bacterium | reverse complement strand
GCCATGCGCGCGGCCATGGCGCCGTTGATCCCTGCGGCGATGTCGTCAACGGGCACACCGTCGTTGAGGTGCCGGATCACGTCGGCCTGCGCCCACACGGTGCAGGCGGAGGCGAGCGTCACCGGGTTCTGCGACCGCGCCGAGGAGGCTCCCAGCTCGTCGAGCCCTATCCCCAGCACGCGCGACATCACCTCGAGGAAGCGCCCGGTCCCGGACGCGCACTTGTCGTTCGCCGTGAACTTGAGCATTGAGCCGTCGCGGTCCAGCTTCATCACCTTGCAGTCCTGTCCCCCGATGTCTATGACCGTCCTCGCCGAGGGTACCAGCCAGCGCGCGCCCTTCCCGTGGCACGCGATCTCGGAGAGCGTTTCCCGGGCGAAGCCGATCTTTTCGCGGCCGTACCCCGTCCCCACGCAGAAAGCGATGTCGTCCATCGAGAGCTGCGCCTTCCCGAGCGCGAGCCCCATGGCCTCCTTCGCCGACTCCCACGGCTTCGCCTTCGACTTGATGATCGCCCACTGCACCAGCTTCCCGTCCCTCATGATAACCGCCTTCGAGGTGAGGGAGCCCACGTCGCATCCAGCCGTATTCATGGCATGAGCCTCCTTACCCGCAGGAATTCCTCGAACCGGTCGCGCGTCGCCTCCCAGGACTCCACGCGATCGTCGAAGGCGTCCGCATACATGATGTAGGTGGGGAACCCCGCCTTTTCCGTGTCGCGCGCGAAGAGCTTCACCATCCCCCAGGTGTTCCTGCATCCCGGGGTGCCGTTGTAGACGATGAAGTCGGCGCCGTACATCTTCGCCAGCGAGAGCGTGTCCTGGAGCCACATGTGCGGCCCGTCGTAGGGGCCGCGGATCGACTTGATCATGGGCATGCGCGAATTGAGGGCCGCGAGCGTGTCGACCATACGCTCCATGCTCCCGGTGTCGATCTCGTAGGCCGCCTCGCCGGTGCCGAACTCCGACACGTGCGGCGCGTTCATCGCCCACGAGCGGCTCAGGATGTTGCCCTGGTAGCAGATCCCGTGCGCGTCCAGCATCTGCCAGAGCCTGAGGTTCTGGGTGTAGTGGTCGATGTAGCAGAAGAAGCCCCGCAGTTTTTCCACGCCGCCGGAAAGCCCCGATTTGCCCAGCTCCGCGTTTTCCCGGGCGGCGTCGCGCATGGCCACGAGCACGCCCGTGCACTCGCTCATCCCCGCGAAGAGGAAGCGGCAGGCGTAGACCATGAGGTTGTACGCGACCGGCAGCGGGTTGGGGACCGCGCGAGAGAGATCCTCGAGCTCGGCCACGAGCTCGTCCTGCCGGGCGACCTCGTTGAGCACCCCCCGCAGCCTGTCGGCATCGAGCCTCGTTCCGGTCCGGGCCTCCAGGAAAGATATGAGCGCGCGGTAGTCGGCGCGGTGATACGCGGTGCTCCGCTCGTCGGCGAGGGCGGGAGGCATGTCGAGCTGGAAGAAGGGCTTGTCCAGGTACGCGGCGGCGAAGGCGAAGGCGTTCGCGTTGGTGTCGCACACGCCGGGGGTGTCGGTGACGATCATGTCTATGCGGGCGCCTATGCCCGCGAGGTACGCACCTATGCTTCCGC
This sequence comes from uncultured Spirochaetota bacterium, assembly GCA_937864375.1. Classification (GTDB taxonomy): domain Bacteria; phylum Spirochaetota; class UBA4802; order UBA4802; family UBA5368; genus FW300-bin19. The sequence continues at coordinate 485 of CALMJO010000651.1, read as the reverse complement.
GCTGCGAGGAGCACGAAGTCTCCGTATAGCCCGCCTCGTTGCAGAAATCCAGGAACTCCGCGGTCCCCCTCCTGTAGGTGAAGGTCATCATGACCGAAAGGAGCTCAAGGCACACGGGCGTTATGTCCATCGCGTAGAAGATCGCGGGCGAGAAGCAGAACGTGGTGATCGCGTTTTTCCGTCCGCGCTCCTTTGCGTGCACGATATTCTCCAGGTATCGTGCGGTTGCGGCGATGAAGCGCCTGCCCGGCTCGCCCGTGCCCAGGATCGCCCGGACCACGCCGCTGAAGTACGGGATGTAGCGCAGCATGTGGGCATACTCCTTCTGCGTGCCGTCCAGGAGCCTGGATGCGGCGTCGAAGGAGCTCCACAGCATCCAGTCGAAATGGTATTCCCTCGTTTCCGGTCTCATGCCTGTTTTCTCCGGTTGACTATTCTCTCGATGAACGCGTCCATTCTCATCCGCAGGCGTCCCGTTTCCACGA
>CALMJO010000650.1 GCA_937864375.1 uncultured Spirochaetota bacterium | reverse complement strand
TCGAGCGCGCGGGTGATGACGCCGCGCACCTCGAAGTGCGCGTGCGGCGAGACGAGGTGCGGGAAGATCTCCACGTTCTCGAGGGAGAGCTCCCCGACCGCGAGGGAAAGGAAGTCCACGCGAGGCTTCCTGGGCTCGGCGAGCACCAGCGAGAGGTCCGGGAGCATGATCTTCAGGGGGATTCCGGGGAAGCCCGCTCCCGTTCCAATGTCCAGGAGCGGCGACGGGATTTCGCACAGGGATGCGGCGAGCGCGCAGTCCGCGAAATGCTTCACCACGATGTCCTCGAAGCGGGTGAGACGGGAAAGGTCGAGCGCGCGCGTGTGCCGCGCGAGGAGCTCGTAAAACCTCCAGAAGAGATCGAGCTTTTGGGCGGAGAGCTCAAGGCCGCATCCTGAAAGGATGCGCTTCATCGATTCGCGGGAGGGTTTTTCATGCATGGGGGGAGTGTACTCCATGCGTCCCTGCGCTCAACCATATTTCTGCCTCCGGGGGGAATTTTACCCGTTTTCGCCCGTTTTCATGCTGGACATATCTGGAAATTGTACTATTATAAAGTACGCTCTTACGATACTTCGACGGCGGTACGGGAAATGAAATCAGTGGTGATCGTGGCGACGGCGGTACTCGTCGCGTGCGCGGGGGTGCTGGTCTACCTGGGGTTCTTTGGCACCGTGGAGGTGCGCGAACAGGATATGGGCCCCTACCTGCTCGTGTACCGGGAGCACGTGGGCGATTACGGCGGAACCGCGGTAATCCAGGAAGAGGTCTGCAGCGAGCTCCATGACGGTGAAAAGGTGCCGGTTTCAAGGGGATTCGGCCTGTATTATGACGATCCCCGCGCCGTAAAGAAGGAGAACCTCAGGAGCATCGCCGGATGCATCCTGGAGGAGCGGGATTACCCCAGGATCGCGGAGCTCAAGAAGCGGCACCTGGTCAGGGAATACGCCCGCACGCGATGCCTGGTCGCCGAGTTTCCCTTCAAGGGAACGCTCTCCATTTTTGCGGGGGTGATCTGCGTCTACCCGCGCCTCGAGGAATACGCGCGGGAAAAGAAGCTCGGGAAGGGACCGGTCATGGAGATCTACGACATCCCGGGGAAGAAGATCGTGTACCTCATGCAGCTATAAGCCGAACAAAGACGTGTAAGTTTTGCATGACGGCATGCCGTCATCCAGAAAGCATGAAAAAGAGTTT
>CALMJO010000649.1 GCA_937864375.1 uncultured Spirochaetota bacterium | reverse complement strand
GGAGAATTTTCTTCATCTTCAACCGGTCGCGCATGCGCTACGAGGAGACCTGCCGCGCCATGACCGCCCGCGCCTTCTCGGGGGAGGTCGCGGTGAGCGCGCTGCGGAGGCTCACCGCGGCGGACACGGCGGTGGCGCTTGCGCTGGGGGCGTGCGGCGCATTCTTGCTTTTTCTCGGGGGAAGCCTATGACGATGCTCCGGCTCGACGACGTGCACTACCGCTACCATGAAATCGTGCCCGCGCTCGACGGCGTGAGCCTGTCCGTGGAGGAGGGCGAGATGCTCGCGGTGATGGGGGCGAACGGGAGCGGGAAGTCCACGCTTCTCCAGATCATGGGCGCCCTCATCCACCCGCACCGGGGACGCGTGTTCTTCCGCGGGGAGGAGGTCACGGAGAAAAGGCTCCGCGACCGCGCCTGGCAGCGCTATTTCCGCACCCGCGTGGGCATGCTCTTCCAGAATTCCGACGTGCAGCTCTTCTGCCCCACGGTGATCGACGAGCTTCTCTTTGGCCCGCTGCAGCTGGGCATGTCCCCGGACGAGGCCGGGCGCCGCGCGGGCGAGACGATGGAGATGCTGAACATAGAGCGCCTGCGGGAGCGTCCCACGCACATGCTCTCGGGCGGGGAGAAGAAGCGCGTGGCGATCGGGTCCGTGCTGACGATGAACCCGGAGCTCATCCTGATGGACGAGCCTGCGGCGGGGCTGGATCCCAAGACCGCGCACTTCCTCACGGACCTGATCATCTCGCTCTCGCGCTCGGGCAAGACCCTGGTGATCGCCACGCACGACCTGGAGCTCGTGGACCACCTCCAGCCCAGGGTCGCCGTGCTGTCGGAGGGCCACGGGATAGAGCGGACCGGTACCGTCGACGAGGTTTTGAAAGACAACGAGCTCCTGGTCAGGGTGAACCTCATCCACGAGCACACGCACCGCCACGGGGACAGTGTGCACTCGCACATCCATTCGCACTACCTCTTCCACGATCACGACGACGGGCACGACGAGGGACAGGGGCACGGCGGCGCTTAATCGAACATTTCCCGCGCGCCCTCGGCATGGTTTCGCTGCCAGTAGATGGAGATGAGCACCTCGCGCAGCCCCTTCGCTTTTATGTTTTCCCTGAGAAGCCCCATCGTCGTTTCCCTGAGGTCCTCGTTGTCGCCCACGATCTGCGGAAGGTCGGTGCACTCGTACACGAGCGCGGCATAGTCCTCTTCCTTCACCGAGTCCAGCCGCGCGCGCACCCGCCGGGTGACGTTCAGCACGTAATCGATTCCCCGCTTGAAGCCGAATAGATTCCGGCGGATGGCGATTTCCCCCGCCATCTCCACGTGCCGGCCCACGAGCTCGTAGAGCATGTCGCGCAGGTAGGGGTCCTTGTTCTCGTCCTCGTAGCCCAGGTCCTGGACGAGCAGGAGGAATTCCTGCGGCGTGAGGTCGCGGTCCCGGCGCCACTTCCACACGGGCATGAGGTTTGTGGGCATGTACCTGTATTCCCTTCCATACTGCGGCACGTACTCGAAGGCCTCGAGGTAGAGGTCGTAGATAAAATTCCTGGTGTCGCGCAGCACCTGTTCCATCGTCATGAAGCCCAGCTTCGCGTCCACGATGCTTATGCACTTGAGGAGCCATTCCTCGTACCGGACCGCCTCGAGGAAGCCCAGCTCCAGCGCGAGGGCGACGAAGCCAGGGCGGGAGCGCTCCTTTTCCATG
>CALMJO010000648.1 GCA_937864375.1 uncultured Spirochaetota bacterium | reverse complement strand
AATTCCGTTATCTCCCCCATCTCTTCAATCCCCCCATCTCCCTTTCTTACACGCCGTCGCCGTGAAGCATACCCTATTCCATGAGCGTGAGCGCCACCATCATGCCCGTCCCCGCGGTCATCGCGGCGAGCTGGATCATGGAGCGCAGCGGGTTCTTGTCCTTGTGGAGCTCGGGTATGAGGTCCGATCCCGCAATGTAGATGAAGCCGCCCGCCGTGAGGGGAAGCATGAGCGTGGAAAAGCCCTCGACCCTGGCGTCCAGGAATACCGCCGCGAGCGTTCCCACGATCGCGAGCGAAGCCGAGAAAAAATTGAACAGGAGCGCCTTCCGTTTCGTGAATCCCGCATGCAGCAGGACCCCGAAATCGCCGATCTCCTGCGGGATCTCGTGCATGATGACGGCGAGCGTCGTCGTTATGCCTATGTGCGTGCCGGCCAGGAACGAAGCCCCGATGAGCATGCCGTCGAACAAATTGTGCAGTCCGTCCGAGATCAGGTTCATGTAACCCACGGGATGGATTTGCGTTTCGTCCCCGCCGAGGTTGTGGTCATGGCGCCACTGTAGAATCTTCTCAAGCACGAAGAAGCCGAAGATCCCGCCGATCACCAGGAGCGCGCACGTCATTGAAGACTCCAGGCGCACGAATGATTCGGGAAGGAGGTGGATGAACGCATCGCCGAAGAGCCCGCCCACCGAGAGGCTCACCAGTACGAAGATGCCCTTCCTCAGCCGGTCTTCCCCGATTACCAGGATGAGTATCCCGATGAGCGAGATGAGGCTCACGACGACGACCGCGCCCAGCGCGTACAGTATGGATTCCGGCATTCGAGATTTCTCCTTGCGATTGTGCGGTCAGATTCCTTCCCCGTCTGTGAAGCGATGCTCCTCGGCCCGGCCCTGGTAGACGCGGCTCTGCGGGGGCACATCGTGCGTGAGCCACACGTTGCCGCCGATCTCCGAGCCGCGGCCGATCGTCACGCGCCCGAGGATCGTGGCGCCCGAATAGATAATGACGTCGTCCTCCACGACCGGGTGGCGGGGAATTCCCTTCATGGGCCTGCCCTGCTCGTCCAGCGGGAAGCTCTTCGCGCCCAGGGTCACCCCCTGATAGATCCTCACGTTCTCCCCGATGACGCAGGTCTCGCCCACGACCGTCCCGGTGCCGTGGTCTATGAAGAAGCGTCCCCCGATGCGCGCCCCTGGATGGATGTCGATCCCGGTCTCCGAGTGCGCCATCTCGGAGATGATGCGCGGGATGAGCGGGGCGCCCAGGCGGTAAAGCTCGTGCGCGATGCGGAAATTCGTGACCGCGCGTATGCTCGGGTAGCAGTAGATGGTTTCGCCGTAGCTCTTGGCCGCGGGGTCTCCCTCGAACGCTGCCTGCACGTCCGTGGTGAGCACGCGCCGTATGGCGGGGAGCCCGGAGAGCAGGCCCATGGCGATCTCGTGTGCGCGCAATTCGCACACACCGCAGTCGACCGTGCCCGGGTCGTCGCACGAGAAGCAGAGCCCGCGGTTGATCTGCTCGGTCACCTGTGAAAATATCCTGTCGATCGTGGAGCCCAGGTAGTAGCGCATGGTGCCCGGAGTCAGATCCGACTGGCCGTAATAACCCGGGAAGAGCACCGCACGCAGGAGCTCCACGATTTCGCCCAGCGCCTCGATCGAGGGCATGGGTACGTCGTGGCTCGCCCGCTGGAACACGGTCTCGTACGACGAGGGATGGCAGAGCTCTTCCACCACCCGGTCGAGCCTGTCCTCGTAGCGGCCGTTCGAGTTCATGCCGTTCGTCATTTCGATTCACCCCCCGCCCGGGCGCACCGCCAGGCGGTTCGCCCCATTTTCTTCCGGTCCCCGTTGCGAATCATGGTTACGGGACGCGCGGCATTGCAAGGCCATGCATGCCCGCGGATATGGTTCACGTGTATACCGTCCCGGGTCCCGCACGTCAACGATAAAGATGGTGACCCTGTTTTTCCAGCGAATAGCGCCGCGTGGCTTCGAGCCAGGACGCCTCGATGTCCGGGAGCGTTCTCCCGCCGGCTATCATGGCGCGCAGGGCGCCGCTTCCCGCAAGCAGGTCAAAGGCAGGGTGTACGGCGTTAAACTCGTACACGCCCCGGGCGAAGCGGAAGTGTTCCGGGTACAGGTGAAGCGCCGTGAGGACGACGGCAACACCTGCGAGAAACGGCCTGAACGAGGCGACATCGGTCACATGGAGGAATGCGCCGCCGCACACCGTCCCGGCATGCTTGTTGAAGGTGGGTTTGAAAAACACAGGCCGGAAAAACGCCCCGGGAACTTCAAGCGCATTGAGCTCGCGGCAGAATCCGAACGGCTCTATCCAGGGCGCTCCAAAGAGCTCGAAGGGCGTGGTGCTTCCTCTGCCCTCGGAGAGGTTGGTCCCCTCGAGAAGGCACATCCCGGGATAGACGAGCGCCGTCCGCCACGTGGGCATGTTGGGCGAGGGAGGCGCCCAGGGAAGCCCGCTCTCGTTGAAGGACATGCCGCGGCGCCATCCCTTCATCCGGACGACGCGCAGGTCCAGGTCGAGTTTGTGCGATTTTTTATGGAAGAGCGCGAGCTCTCCCGCGGTAAGCCCGTGCCGCACGGGCACCGGGAACACACCGACGAACGACCTGTAGTCGTCCTCCAGCAGGGGGCCCTCGGACGCCCTCCCGCCGATGGGATTGGGCCGGTCAAGGACGATGAATTCGATGTCGCGTCCCGCGATCGCGTCCATGAACATTGCCATGGTATTCACGTAGGTGTAGTAGCGCGATCCCACGTCCTGGATGTCGAATACGACGGTGTCGATGTCGCCGATGAGCGCCGGGGCCGGGGTGAGCGTTTCGTACGACGATCCGTACAGGCTCGCGACCGCGCACGGGAGCGCGGGTTCGCTCGTTACCCCTACCTGGTCCTGCTCGGTGCTGAATAGTCCGTGTTCGGGGGAGAAGATGCGTACAAGGTTCACGCCCGCCCCGGCGAGCGCGTCCCAGCCGTAGGCGAGGCCGGAGGTAATCGAGGTCTGGTTGGCTATGAGCGCGACGCGGCGTCCCGGGAGGGGCCGCGCCCCGTCCAGGAGTACGTCAAGCCCCGGTCTTGCCGCCGGTCTGAGTGGGAGTGTCTTTGTGGTCATCTTCCCCGTTCATTGATTTCTTGAATTCCCTGATGCCGCTTCCAATGTCCTTTGCGATCTTGGGGATCTTCCCCGCGCCAAAAACGAGCAGAATGATAACAAAGATGATCAGCATCTCCGGAATGCCGAGATTCATGGGTGTCCTCCTGATTGCAAGACCAGAGGCGCCAAAGCATGAAAATAATCAAGCCTTTTCCATGACATCAAAATGTAAAATAATCACCGCCCGGGAATGACGGTTTCGCCGATTACCAGCGAGTCGCGCACCGTGAACCCGTCGGGAACGCGCGCGCCCGGCAGGATGACCGACCTCTCCACGACCGCCCCGCGCCCAATTACCGACCCGCCGCCCACCACGGAGTCATGCACGCCGGCCCCCTGCCCGATCACCGCGTCACCCGCAACGGCATGCGGTTCCACGCCGAGCGCATCCCCCATCCGCCGTCGGAACCCCTGCTCTTCCTTGAGCACCGCCATGTTCGCCGCGACGTACGACGCGACCGAGCCTATGTCGCGCCAGAGCCCCCGGTGCTCGTGGTAATGGAGGGTGCCGCGCCGGATGAGCGCGACGTAGCCCGTGTACACGATGCTCGAAAACTCCGCGGCGCAGGAATCCAGCACGCATGGCGAAAGCACCGCAAGCCCGGTGTTCACGAGCGGACCGCGGTTCCCCGTTCCCAGGAAGTTCCTGAAATCGACGACGCGGCTCCCCTGGGTACCGGCGTCCCCCTGCACGCCAGAGGCCGATCCGTCCGCGAGCATCACGGTGCCTTCCGCGCCAAGCTCCCGGTGTCGCGCGACGAGTTCGCTCACGCGCACGTCGGTGATGATGTCGCCGTTCAGGAGGAGGAAGTCGCCGTGGGCGAGGAAGTCCGCGCATTTCTTCACGCCGCCGCCGGTGCCCAGGATCGTTTCCTCGAACGAGAACGCGACCTTCATCCCGAAGAAATTATTTTCCTCAATATATTTCCTGATGTCGTCCGGGCGGTAGTGGAGGTTCACCACGACCTCGCGTATCCCCGCCTCGGCGCAGAGCATGAGGGAGTAGCAGATCGCGGGCACGTTCATCACCGGGACCAGGGGCTTGGGGATCGCGTCCGTGACCGGGCGCAGGCGCTCGCCGTATCCCGCCGCGAGTATGAATGCCTTCACCGCGCGCCCCCGAACGCGCGCTCAATGAGCGTCCCCGCCGCGCGCACCTCGTCGCACCGCGCGGTGATGTCGCGCAGGTACGCGGCCGCGGGTGCCATGTACTTTTCGAAGTAGGCCTTCCCGCCCTTCGTAACCTGGAAGCCGTAGGTGCCCAGCGCCTTGACGACGCGCTGGAAGGCGGAGACGTCGAAGTAGTAGTCGAATTCCATGCGTCCCATGGAATGAATGACCCTTTCCCGCGCGCGCTCGAAATAGTACGCGGCAAGCCTGCCGGCGAGGCCGGGATCCAGGACCGCGTAGGGATCGCGCAGGAGCGAGACCAGGTCGTACTGCGGGAGGCCGGGACGCGCGTCCTGGAAGTCTATGATGTACGGATCCCCTCCGGCGATCATGATGTTCCTGCTCTGGTAATCGCGGTGGTTCAGCACGAACAGGTCCCTTCGGTCCAGCACGGCCGCGATGCGCTCGAACTCGGCGCGAAGCGTATTGACGTCGCGTTCCGGAAGCGGCGCATGCAGGTAGCCGGCCAGCGTGTGCTCCAGGAAATAGTCGAACTCGAACATGAGGCGCGCCGCGTCGAAGCGGTAGCCATAGGGAATGGACCCGTCGTCGGGGATCGACTGGACGAGGAGGAGGACGTCGATGACGCGCCGGTACGTCTCTTCCTCCTGCACGGCATTCATCCCCGTGCGCGCCTCCTCGAGCAGGAGGTCGCCCAGGTCCTCGAGCACGAGCACTCCCTCGCAGTTGTCCATGCGATGCACCTGCGCCATGGGGATTTCTTTCTTTAAAAAGAGCCAATGGACGGCGGCGTAGTAGTATTCCTCCAGCGGCCTTCCCCTGAGCGCCGCGTCTCGGCAGAGGATGCAGCTTCCCTTCTCCGCACGCACCCGGAAGTACTCGCGCGTTGAGGCGTCGCCCATGAGCCTGTCCACGGACGTAACCGCGCCCCAGCGCCCGCGTATGAGCGCTGCGGTTTCCGGATCCGGGGAATATGCGAATTCAGTGGCGCTCATTGCGTTTGGTCGTGCCGCATGCCGGGAAAAATCCGGCGCATCGCAAAGGTTCGATCATGCATAGCAGGGGGCGCGGTTTCCTGTCAAACAGGAAAAGGAGCGCCTGCGAGAAGCCGCCGGGCTTATAGACGGCGGGAATCGGGCGCAAGCGCGTGCCCTTCCTGCGACTGCCTTATGTTGCATCGCCCATGGCGGCTTGAATACAGCCGGACTTTTAGGTTTGACGACTCCCCGACATTCTGATAAAATCGCGTCATGCTTCATTCTGCGGACAGCGTGATGAAACAGCCGGCGCCCCGCCGCGTTACATGGAAAGTCGTGGGATGGGACCGCACGTTCGGGATGATTTTTGGCCTTGCCTTCTTCATCGCCTGGGGGGTATTCACGCTCGCCAACAAACCAACGCCATGGGACCAGGTGATATTGAGCAATCGAGGCACCCCTGCGTTGGCGAGGCTCATGAGCGTCCAGCGGGTTCCGGGCATGGTGAACAGGAAGCCGGTGTACAGCATAGGGCTCAGCTTCGTCGACCGGCAGGGCCTTTCCCACAGGGCGGATCTCTGGTCTTACGATCCCCTTTTCATTGCCCAACTCGATCCCGAAAAACCAGTGGCCATTGAATACGACCACTGGAATCCGGCGCGCTGCCGGTTTGCAGGGGACACCATCGGCTTCATGAACATTGTCAGCCTGTTTGCGTGCGTCGCTGGCCTGGCGGCCTTTATTACGTCGTATTTCAGCGCGAGAAGCCTGCTGAAACTGTTCCGCAACGGCACCACGGCGACCGCCCTTGTAACGAAGGTCACCGCCACCTCCCAGGCGAGAAAAAGCGGCATCATCACGAATGTCCGTTATGAATTCATCCCCGCAACAGGAAAACCCACCACGGGATTCTACAAAACGACGAAGCCCCCGAAGGCGGGAGACGAAATACTGATCGTGTACGATCCCCGCCGGCCATGGAGGAACAGGCAGACATGAAGACGCTTTGCTTGTAACAGTGACCTTTAATCGCTCTCGATCACGCCGTTGCCGTAAAGCATGCCCGTAAAAGGAAGCTTTGCGCGAGGGCGCCTTTCATGGGGGATGGATGAGATAAAAGCGAACGGCGATTGAAGAGATAGAGGCGTTGGGAAAGCTTGTTGATAAATGGAATTGTTATGCGCGTCTGGATTACTTATCAATAAAGAAATCCCACATCCGTTATCCCCCCCATCTCCCTTTCTTATTACTTGAGTTAGGCGTTATTCACGCCGCAATATTCAATTCCGCGTAAATTTTT
>CALMJO010000647.1 GCA_937864375.1 uncultured Spirochaetota bacterium | reverse complement strand
GGACCTGGGGCGCATCGAGCGCCTCATCATCGAGGGTAACGGCGACGAGATCGAGGCCGCGGTGAAGGGCTCGCTGGAGGCCCACGCGCCCGACGCCGTCATGAACGACGCGCTCATCAGGGGCCTCACCGTGGTGGGCGAGCTCTACAACAGCGGGGAATACTTCCTCCCGCAGATGATCGCGTCGGCGAACGCCATGAAAAAAGGCTTCGCCCTCCTGAAGCCGCTGCTCACCGTGGCGGGCGTTTCGCGAAGCGGGAAGGTCGTCATCTGCACCGTGAGGGGCGACGTGCACGACATAGGGAAGAACATCGTCGCGATGATGCTCGAGAACCACGGCTTCGAGGTGCTCGATCTCGGGAAGGACGTTCCCTCCGAGGACGTGGTGGCAGCGGTTGAAGCGCAAGGGCCCGCGCTGCTATGCCTGAGCAGCCTGCTCACCACGACCCTTGGCGAAATGGGGCGCATCGCACAGATGGTGCGCGAGCGGAGCATCAACGTAAAAATTCTCATAGGCGGCGCGGTCGCCACGGCGGAATACGCCGCGCGCATCGGCGCGCACTACGCGGAGGACGCGATCGCCGGCGTAAAAAAGGCGAAAGAGCTCGCCGCCGGATAAAAATGGTGTCCCTTCCATATTTTTGTTGACACCTCACTCTCCGCCGGGAGAATCGAACAGGCATTACACATCTTTACCTTTTGTAAACTTTTTGTAGTAAAATTTTAATACAATCGACGCTGAATCAATACTCTAAGTACAAGGAGAGAGTGTGTGAAACGATCACGATCTTTACTTCTGTTCTTCCTACCTTTTATCATCTTCACCTACGTATCGTTCGTGGTTTTCCAGAAGGCCTGCGATCATGCGATGAACGTTCAGGCAGAAAAAAAGATTCCCTTCTCCCACAAGACCCATGTAGAGAAGTACGGCGCGGCGGATTGCGAAACCTGCCACATGTATGCGGGCAACGGGCGCTTCAAGGGCCTGCCCACCGTGGCCGACTGCAAGATGTGCCATGACGGAAACACCGCGAAGGAAAAAGCGATGTTCGCCGGCTTCAAGGACTCCGACGTGCCGTGGACCTCGTACGCCCAGCAGCCGGACCTGGTGTATTTCAGTCACATCGCGGTCATGAAGAACGAGAAAACCGCCCGCTGCGCATCGTGCCACGGGGACAAGGGCCACTCGACGACCACCAGCAAGATCAAGGGCAAGATGCCGATGGGCCAGTGCATGGACTGCCATGACGCGCTCAAGATCAGCAACGCCTGCATGGTCTGCCACGACTGAACCGTTACCGAACGCGACAATCTTGTGAGAGGAGTGCGATAATCCATGGATAAACTTGAAAGAAAAGACGTGATAAAGCTCGCCGGCGGAGCGGTCCTCGGGACGGCAGTGGGAACCGTGTTCTCCGGCGCCCCGTTCCTGGGCCTCCAGTGGCTGGTCGAATGGACCCAGGACCAGTACGTCCCCGGAAAGGGCGATGAAAAATTCATCGCGAGCATCTGCCAGTCCTGCCCGGCAAAATGCAATTTCTCGATCCGCATGATGGGAAACCGCGCGATCAAGGTCGAGACCTGTCTCTTATACACATCTGACGCTGCCGACGAATAGAGAGGT
>CALMJO010000646.1 GCA_937864375.1 uncultured Spirochaetota bacterium | reverse complement strand
CCGCAGAATCGCGGAGATCAAATAGAAAATCCGCGCTTCTTTGGCGGCCTGCAGGGCAAAATCATCATTCATCGATATCGACGCGACCAGGGTGCGCCCCTGCTCACGGTCACGCGCTTCTGACGAGGCCGGCGCGATCACTACCGTTGGACGAACCAGGTACAGACAGGATCTATTCGCAACATTTTAGGCGCGGAGGCCATAGAGCAGCGTTTCACGATCGGGCGATTGATGGGCGGAGATACGATACTGTGTATTAAATGGGGAGAGGATTTCAATACGCTCATTCCGGGCTCGCTGCTGGTGGCGCTTTAACACGCCGTCCGCGCGCTCGCGAGGGAGAACCCCGGGTACTTTTCCGTCGTGTTCGATTCGTTGAAAATTAATTGACAACAGGCACGGAAGGTGTTTCATAATATGCAACACGAGTACAGGTTGCCGCATCTTTTCTGAATGTCGTTCAGCACTCCACCAAAAAAAATTCTGGACAAATGTAAAAGTTTTTCTATATCCACAATTCATCGTCGTGGAGGATTGTGAATGAACACCCTTGGGATAAATATAGGCTCGTCGAACGTGAAGCTCGTCTACATGGAGGACGGGAAAATCGCCTGGAGCGAGGTGGATCCCCACGAGGGAAACTTCCTGGGCACGCTTAAAAAAACCCTCTCGGGGAAAAACCTCCCCTCCGGGGTCCGGGTGCTCACCACCGGGACCGAGGGCCGCTACCTTCTGAACACATCAAGCGTGATCGAGCCCATCTGCGTTGAAACGGCGCTCGCGGCGCTGGAAACGAACGTGGATGCCGTGGTGTCGCTCGGGGGCGAGGACCTTGTCGTCTACACGATCAACAGCGAAAAAAAGATCGTGACGAGCTTCTCGGGAAACAAGTGCGCGTCCGGTACGGGCGAGTTTTTCAAGCAGCAGCTCGGGCGCATGGACATGGAGCTCAACGACATCAACCGCATCCCGGACGGCTGCAGGGTGCACAAGCTTTCGTCGCGCTGCTCGGTCTTCATGAAGAGCGACTGCACGCACCGCCTCAACAAGGGCGAGGCCACGAAGGGGGACATCGTGCTTTCCCTCTCCAACGTGATGGCGATCAAGGTCGTTGAGTTCCTCAAGCGCGCGCGCATCGCGAAGGGGCGCGTGCTCATCGCGGGTGGCGTTACGCGCAATCAATACCTGGTCAACTT
>CALMJO010000645.1 GCA_937864375.1 uncultured Spirochaetota bacterium | reverse complement strand
ACCCCGCTTGATCTCGCGGACCTGTCGCGCGGCGTGATCTTCACCGCGCTCGACATCACCGACCGCGTGCGCGCCGAGGAGGAGCTCCGCAGGAGCCGTGAGCGCTACCAGTCATTCGTGAGCCAGAGCCACGAGGCCATCTACTGCACGGAATTCGACAATCCCATCGACACCTCGCTTCCCATGGAGGCGCAGATAGACGCCATCTACGCGAACGCCTACATGGGGAAATGCAACCAGGCGATGGCGGCAATGTACGGGATCCCCTCCGCGGACGAGTTCACGGGAAAACGGCTCGTGGATTTTCACGGCGGCGGCGACAATCCCGTGAACCGGGCGACGTGGCGGCGGTTCATCGAATCCGGTTACCGGATCGTGGACAGCGAAACCTCGGAGGTGACCGAATCGGGTGAGCCGCGCTTTTTCTTGAGCAGCGACATGGGCATCGTCGAGAACGGCATGCTGCTGCGCATATGGGGAAGCGCCGTCGACATTACCGGGCGCAAAAGGGTGGAAGGGGAGCGCGAGGCCGCGCTTGCGTCCCTGCGCGAAAACGAGCGCCTGTACCGGCTCATCGCGGACAATACCGGGGACTGCATATGGATCATTAACATGGATATGCGCTTCACCTACGTGAGCCCGTCCATCGTGAACGTACGCGGCTTCACCGTGGAAGAGGCGATGGCGCATACGATCGACCAGGTCATGCCGCCGCATTCGGTAAGGGAGGCCATGGAGACGCTGGCGTACGAGCTCGAGCTGGAGCAGGGCGGAGCGGCGCAGCCCGGGCGCATGCACCGGCTCGTGCTCGAGGAATACCACAAGGACGGTACGCTCCGCTGGATCGACAACACACTCACCTTCCTGCGCGACGGCGAGGGGCGCCCCTCGGGAATACTGGGCGTGTCGCGCGACATCACCCAGATCAAGCGCGTCGCAGACGAGCACGAGGCGGCGCTCGCGGCGCTGGTGGAGAACGAGAAGAAGTACCGCACACTCGTGGAAAACATCACCGAGATCATTTACACCCTTGACTTGGACGGCACCATTACCTATGTGAGCCCGGTGGTGGAGCGCATGAGCGGGTACCGGGTGGACGAGCTCATAGGCAGGAACTTCGTAAATCTTATGGGCACCTCTAAAAACTCAGAAAAAAGTTGCATAAAAGGATGAGGGGACATAATA
>CALMJO010000644.1 GCA_937864375.1 uncultured Spirochaetota bacterium | reverse complement strand
TCACGGCCGTGTCGTAGTCCTCGCCGTAGTCGACGACCTGGCAGTACAGGTCCCGGTCCGCGACGCCGGTGAATTGCGCGAGGTCCTCGTTGAGGATGGGGATGGGAATGCCCAGTCCCACCATGAGCGAGCACCCGTAGCCGGTGAGCGATGTTCCGCGGATGAATTCGGCGGACATCTCCTTCATGTCGCCGGTCACCGCTATGGTTCCCGCGCCCTCGCGCACCACGCCGTTCTCGCCGCGCCGCGAATTGGGGCTGTGCTGGGTCCCGCGCCAGGTAACCGCGCCCACCGCGCCGCCCAGGAATATCCTGGTGCCGGTCCCTATGGTCCAGTAGAAGGGGTCGTTGAGGAGGGGCGAGAGCTCGCCCGCGCTCGAATAGGTGGCGTTTCCCAGGTTGGGGCGCAGTATCCCCATGTAGGTGTAGATCGTGCGCCGGGACATGTTCACGGCGCAGTTGTAATTCTGGTAGGCGTTGCGCGGGTTATACAGGAAGGCGTCGCGGAGGTCCGCGAGCGTCACGGTTTTTTCGTACTCGCGCAGGGGATAGCAGTCCGTTCCGTAGGCGCGCGCCTTGAGCTTGACGCCCCGCCCGGCGATGAGGTCCTCGATCACGTGCCCGCCGCCGTAGGCGAACTTGCCCGGGTGCACCTTGTTGAGTGGATCGTCCTCCTGCACCTGCGTGGCGCCCAGGTAGAGGTCGACCGCGGCGAGCCCGCCGTAGGCCTCCACGTCGTTCAGCCATGCCTTGGCAGCCTTCATCTTGGGCTTCGTGTGGCCGAAGTTGATGAAGGCGCCCGACGAGCACATGATGCCGAAGGTGCCGGTGGTCACCACGTCCACCTTCCTGAAGGCGCTCTTCGCGCCCTCCGAGGAGACGAGCTCGGTCATCTCGTCGGCGCGCAGCACCACGGCCTTGCCCTGCCGGATCTTCTCGTTGATCTCTTCGTAGCTGCGCTTTATTTCACATTCGCTCATCGGGCGGTCCTCCGGTGCAGGCCTCCAGCCTGCCTGAATTAATGCGCATGGTATGAAAATCCGGTGGACAGTCAAATTAATATTTGAATTTCTGATCATTTTACCGGGGCTGGCCACCCGGCCGGCGGTCAGATTGTGATTGCCATTTTCCCCTCAATAAGGGACACTGCCTGAATGAAAACACGAGTACTAAAAGGAATCCTGTGGTCGTGCGCGCTCGCCGTCGCGGTTTCCGCGGCGATGCCGGCGGGCGCCCAGTCGACGGACGCCGCGGCGCTCATACCCGCGCGGGCCCTCATGTGCGTCCATACCGCCGGGCTCACGCGCGCGATTGCGCTCGCGGCCTACGTGATGGATTCGCTCGCGTCCCTGGGAGGCGCGGACGGGGCGAGAGCCGTGATCTCCGCGTTCAGGTCCCGGACCGGCGTGGACCCCCTGGACGCGGCATCGGTGGCGCGCGCGGGTGTGGACACCGCGCGGCCGTTTCTCCTGGCGTACGTCCCGGGAGCGCGCGGCGAGATGCAGTACATGATGCTCCTCCCCGTGACCAGCGACAAGGACGCGCCGCTCGCCTTCGTGGGCCTCGTGAAGAAATTCAACGCGGACAAGCAGGGCCTGGACCTGAGTCCCGCCATCGTCATGCACCAGGGCGTTGCGGTCTACCAGATGCTGCCGGACGTGTTCCTGGCGGGAACGAACGGCTACCTGGTCATCACCAGCACCGAATCCCTCATGAAGGAATCGATCGGCCTGCGGGCGCTCGACTCCTCGTCATCGCTCGCCGGCGAGGCGGTGTTCCGCGAGTACCTTGCAAGCGCCTCGCCCGGAGACGATGTCAACGTGTTTTTCAGGGGCGCGTTCTTTGGCGAGATGAGCAAGGGGGCGGGGTCCGATTCAACCAAGGCAAAATCCAGGAAAAGGTCCCAGAAGGGGAAAAAGCAGGGTGAATTGATCGAAGAAGACGCGCCCTCCGGGGCTAACCGCGACGCGCTCGCCGCGCTGCACGGCGCGGGACTCGAGGGCATGGACTACGCGACCGCGGGGCTTTCGCGCTCGGGGCAGGTCCTGAGCCTGGCGCTGGGCGCCTCTTCCAGGAAAGGCTCGGGGAGCGAGCAGGTGGTGCGCACGCTCTTCCGTCCCGGCATCCCCGCGAACCTCCTGCCCGCGGCGGACCCCGCCGCGTACCTGTACTTCTCGCTGAATCTGAAAGGGCTGGACGAGGCGTGCGGGAAGGGCCAGGCCGCGTTCGCAGGGATCTGCGACGAGTACCGGAAATCGATGGGCTCCTTCAGCGGCGACGCGGGCCTGGATCTGCAGAGCGACGTGGTGAAAAATTTCGGGGGCTGGGTGAACGTCGCCATGAGGCCCGCGGCTGCGCCCGGCTCACTGGACTCCTTCACGCTGCTCCTGCCCATAGACAGGTCCCCGT
>CALMJO010000643.1 GCA_937864375.1 uncultured Spirochaetota bacterium | reverse complement strand
AACATCTCGGGCCCCATGGTCTCCCACCGGCCCGACTCCTTCCAGAGGTCCGCGCTCGTGAGCTCGGGCATGAGGAGCTCCACGGCGCCCGCTCGGTCCATCTCCTCCCGGACGATGTCGATCACCTTCCTGAGCGCGCGGAACCCCAGCGGCAGGTAAATGTACATGCCGGCGGACTCCTTGCGGATGAGCCCGGCGCGTATCATGAGCCGGTGGTTCATCACGACGGCGTCGGACGGGTCTTCCTTGAGCGTGGGAACGGGATAACGGGAAAATCTCATGGCGCGGCACTCTCCTGGACGGTTCTGATTGGTGTATGCTCATGACGGGCGGTAAAAATACAATCAAAATTTGGGGGGCCGATCTCCCGGTCCCGCACCAAATTAACAATTTCTTCATATTATTCTGATATTCGCTTCATGCTTCCATCTCATCTTCCTCTTGAAATGATAATTCACGGCTTCATCGCGTCCGGGGACGGGAAATGAACGAAAAGGTCACGGCGAATAATCTTACCTTTTACTACGGCGAAAATCCCGCCATACGGGACATCAGCCTGCCGGTGTACGCGAACACGGTGCTCGCGCTCATAGGGCCCTCCGGGTGCGGCAAGTCCACCTTCCTGCGCTGCATCAATCGCATGAACGACATCATCCCGCACACGCGCGCGGAGGGCGACATCATCCTCGACGGCGAGTCCATCTTCGGGCCCCGGTTCGACGTGACGGGCCTCAGGCGGCGCGTAGGCATGGTCTTCCAGAAGTCCAATCCCTTCCCCAAGTCCATCTTCGAAAACATCGCCTACGGCCTCAGGATCAACGGGATCCGCGACCGCTACGATATCGAAAAGCGGGTAGAAACCTCCCTCAAGAACACGGCGCTCTGGGACGAGGTGCGGGACCGCCTGAACGAATCCGCCCTCAGGCTTTCCGGCGGACAGCAGCAGAGGCTGTGCATCGCGCGCACCATTGCCATCGAGCCCGAGGTAATCCTCATGGACGAGCCCGCGTCGGCCCTGGACCCCATCTCCACGCAGAAGATCGAGGAGCTCATACAGGATTTAAAAAAAACCTATACCATCATTATCGTGACGCACAACATGCAGCAGGCCGCGCGCGTGAGCGACTTTACCGCGTTCTTCTACATGGGCCGCCTCATCGAAATAAACAGGACCGATGTAATCTTCACCAAGCCGGAAAACGTGATGACGGAAAATTACATTACCGGAAAATTCGGCTGATACCGCGCGGAGGGAACCCATGCCCACACACCTTGAACAGGAGCTGGAAAACGCGAAGATCCGCATCTTCCAGATGGCGGATCTGGCGATCGAGGCCATTCGCCGCTCCGTAGAATCGTACAAAAGGGGCGATGTCGGACTGGCCGACGAGGTCATCCAGAGCGACAACCGCCTGGACGAGCTCGAGATCCTCATCGACGACGAGTGCATTCGCATCCTGGTCACAAGGCAGCCCGCCGCGGCGGACCTGCGCCTGGTGCTCGCGATGCTCAAGACAAACACCGACCTGGAGCGCATCGGCGATTTCGCGAGCAATATTGCGCGTGAGACCATACGGCTCAACGGCAAGGCCCCCCTCAAACCTTTGGTTGACATTCCAATTATGGCGCAGTACTGTATCGAGATGATAAAGGATTCATTCCTTGCCATCTCAGAAAGGGACGCGGAGCGCGCCCGCCGGGTCATCGAGCGCGACAGGGAGATCGACGCGCTTAACGTCCAGGTGTACCGGGAGCTCATCAGCTACATGCTGGAGAACCCCGCGACGATCAGCCAGGCGCTCGGGCTCATCATGGTCTCCAAGGCGCTCGAGCGCATAGGCGACCATGCGACGAACATCGCCGAACGGGCGATCTATTACATTGGCGGGGAAGACGTCCGCCACAGCAAGCAGTGATGCGGGGGAATCTGCGCGATGAAGAAAAGGATTTTCGTGGTCGACGACGAAAAGGACATCCAGGACATCGTCAGGATGAACCTCGCGTCGCAGAACCTTGATGTCTTGACCTTCTCGTCCGCCGAGGAGGCGATGCACGCGATCGCACGTTCCAGGCCCCACCTCATCCTCCTGGACGTGATGATGGACGGGATGGACGGCTTCGAATTCTGCAAGAAGCTCAAGGCCTCCCCGGACTACCGCGACATCCCCATCATCTTCCTTTCCGCGAAGTCCGACGAGCTGGACAAGGTGCTGGGACTGGAGCTGGGCGCCGACGACTACGTGGCGAAGCCCTTCAGCGTCAAGGAGCTCGCCTCGCGCGTCAAGGCCGTGCTGCGGCGCAGCGACCCGCGGCCGGGAGAGGTGCTTTCGGAAAAGAGCATCACCTACAAGGGGGTGGAGCTCTCCCCGGAAAAATATTCGCTCAGGATCGACGGGAAGGACGTAAAGCTCACCAAGACCGAGTTCCAGATGCTCTTCCTGTTCATGAAGCACCCGGAGAAAATATTCACGCGCGACAACATCATCGACAGCATCCGCGGCGACGACGTTTACGTGATTGACCGCACCATCGACGTGCACATCATGAACCTCCGCAAGAAACTGGGCGCCTACAAAAACATCATCACCACCTTTTCGGGGGTAGGCTACGGGTTCAAGGAGTAGCGGCCCCGTATGACCCGGAAGATAAGCACAAAGATATTCATACTTTTTTCCTGCCTCATAGCCGTTTGCTCGATCGTTTTTTTTATTTTCTTCAACAGCCTGGTCCGTGATATTCATATTTCGATTATAGAACGCGAAATCGAGGAAAAAGCGCGAATTACCGAGGTTCTTGTCCTGATGAGGATCCAGAACGGTCGCGGCACTACCGATGAACTCCATGCGCTCGCCCTTGATGTTTCCAGGCTTATTAACCTCCGACTCACGATCATCGATCAAAATGGACTGGTAATCGCCGATTCGGACCTTAACGAAAAAAGCGCCGACAACCATCTCTGGCGAAGAGAGATCCAGCAGGCGATCAAAGAAGGAAGCGGGAAGAGCATTCGATACAGTAATTCCCTGAAAATCAACATGCTCTATGTCGCAAAGAAGGCGGGCCCGTATGTCATTCGGCTCGCAAAGCCCTTGACCGAAATCGATGCAAACGTTTCCAATATTCGAAATATCATTGTTATTTTTTCCTCGATTCTTTTCGTATTTGCACTGATTATCGCCGTAATACTCTCGCGAGTGATAACCAATCCCATCGACGAGGCGATTCGTTTCGCATGGGATTTCTCCCGGGGCGACCTCAGCAGAAGAATCATGAATTTTGGAGATGACGAGATTGGAAAGCTTCAGAGCGCGCTCAACAGCCTCGCCGACGCGCTCCAGGACAAGATCAACGGCTATCTGCTTGAACAGAACAAGCTCGCGGCGACGGTACAGAACATTCACGAGGGAATAGCACTGGTAGACACAAACAAGCACATTGTGATTCACAACCGCGCCTTTGCGTCATTCCTGAATATTGACTTTGACGCACGCGACCGAAGCTATTTCGAAGTGATCCGTTCGAGCGGCCTGAACGCGAAAATTGAATACACGCTGGCCAGTTCATCACCGTGCTCGTTCGAGGAGGAGTTGCAGCAGGGCACGGTGTGCGAGGTATACATAAGCCCCATCTCCGCCGATTCCACGCTCAACGGAGTCCTGGTCGTATTGCATGACATCACGGAGAGGAAACGCATCGCGCGCCTCAAGAGCGATCTTGTTGGCAATCTTTCCCACGAACTGAAAACCCCTATAACCATTCTCAAGGGTTACCTGGAAACGATAAAAGAGTGCAGGTCCGATCCAGAAACGACCCAGGGCCTGATCGACAAGGCGCTGATGAGCGTTGAACGCCAGAGCTCCATTATCAATGACATGCTGAAGCTGAACATGCTCGAAACCACCCGTTCATTTCAACCTGAAAACGTGGACCTGGTCGAAGTCATTGTTAATTGCCTGAACCTGCTCAATCCGAAAATTCTCGAGAAGCGACTGAATGCAATTTGCCGCATAGAGGAATTGCCGGGGATAATCAGGGCGAACAGGTTTCTCGCGGAAGAGATCATTTTTAATATCATAGACAACGCGATTAACTACAACAAGTACGACGGAAGCATTACGATAGTCGCCCAAAAACGATCCCGCCGGCTGTCAATTTCAATTGCGGATACCGGGATAGGAATTCCTCCCGATTCTCTGGACCGTATTTTTGAAAGGTTCTACCGGGTCAACAAGAGCAGATCGAGGGCTACGGGCGGCACGGGGCTGGGACTCTCCATAGTAAAGCATGCCGCAGAACTGCTCAACTGGGATGTGGGCGTAGCCTCGACAGAAGCGGGTTCCACATTTACGGTCGAGATTCCCTTGGGTATGAACGAATGATCAGGACTTGAGATGGTGACGGATATCTTTCCCCTGCGCCACAAAAATAACGACCTCCGAGATATTCGTCGCGTGGTCGGCAATTTTTTCTATATTATTCGCAATGAGAATCAGGTTCATCGCTACCTTCACTGTGCTTGAATCCTCTTCCATCATCTTCATAAGCTCGTTTACTATCGTGTCACGCAGTCGGTTAACCTGATCGTCCCGGTATAAAATCAGGTGCGCCGTATCTACGTCGAGCTTAACAAAGGCGTTCAGGCTTTCCTTGAACATGCTCCGGGCCATATCCGCCATCCTGGGCATATCCACGAAGGGCTTGATGAGATCATGTTCCAGCACCCTTGAAACGCGATGCGTAATGCTTATGGCATGATCCCCGACCCGTTCAAGTTCCGCGTTGATCTTCGACGCTCCCAGCAGAAAACGCAGGTCGGATGCCGTTGGCTGGTGCAGTGCGATGAGCTTGAGAACCTGCTCGTCTATCTCCATCTGCAGCGTGTTCACGAGCTGTTCATTCTGTCGCAGCATTTCGAAAATCGACATGTCATGTTCGAACAGGGAGCGGAAGACTTCTTCGACCATGTTCTCAACGAGCGAACCCATTTTCAGGATTTGCTGCTTCAATGCTGTAAGTTCTTCGTCAAAATGCCTGTCCATGACTCCTCCGCTTTGACTTTCAACCGGGCGGTATCAACCATACCTGCCTGTGATATAATCCTGGGTACGCTTATCGGCCGGATTGGTAAAGATTTCTGACGTCTTGTTGAATTCAATCATGCTACCGAGGAACATATAACCGCAGAGGTCCGAAATCCTCGATGCCTGCTGCATGTTGTGCGTTACTATAACGATATTATAAAGTTTTTTCAGATCCAGCATCAATTCTTCGATTTTCATAGTCGCGATGGGATCAAGCGCCGAACACG
>CALMJO010000642.1 GCA_937864375.1 uncultured Spirochaetota bacterium | reverse complement strand
AGCAATTATGGATAAGAAAATGAAGAAGGCTGACTTAGCAGCCTAAAGGCTTACAAAAATTTAAACAAATAAAAAAAGAAATAGGGGATAGGGGGATGTGATGAGATGAGGGGGATAAAGCCGTTTGGTTTAATAGCATGGGATGGATTCATTATCGCCATCGGGGAATGCTGATTGCAAAAGCGATTCCCGGGTCTTCCATCTCCCCGATCTCTTCTATCCCCCTCTCTCCCATTCTTACACATGCGCCCGAATAAAACAGCGTTCTCTTGCGGAGTGCCGCTCATGCGCTCCCTTCCATCACCTTTTCAAGCATATGGGAAAGCTCCTCGAGCGTGTAGGGCTTGGAGAGCACAGCGATGAAGCCGGCGGCCGAGATCTCGTCCCTGCTCATGCCGTCGGTATAGCCGCTCGAGATGACCGCGCGCACGTGCGGATCGACGGCGCGTATCTCCCCGAGCGCCTCCATGCCGCCCATCCCGCCGGGAACGGTCAGGTCCATGATCACGAGATCGAACAATTCCCCGCCGGCGAGCGATTCCTTATAGCGCATAACGGCCTCTTCGCCGCTGGAGCTTGACTCCACGGTGAAGCCCAGGATCTCGAGCATCTTGCGCAGTATCCTGAGGACGTGCGGGTCATCGTCCATCACGAGTACGCGTCCCGAGCGCGGTACCGAGCTTCGCCCGGTCTCCTCGGTCGGGGGCACCGCCCCGGGGATGGCGGGAAGGAACACGCCGAACTCCGCGCCCTTTCCCTCCTCGGAATAGACGGTGATGTGGCCGCCGTGGTTGCGCACGATGGAATAGCAGATGGAAAGGCCCAGGCCCGTTCCCTGCTCCTTGGTCGTGAAGAACGGGTCGAATATCTTAACCTTCAGGTCGTGCGGAACGCCGGGGCCGCGATCCGACACGGTGATCTTCACGTGTGGCCCGCGCTTCAGCGGAAGGTGGTCCTTCTCGCCGATCATAACGTTCGAGGCCGTGACCGTGACCTTCCCGCCCTCGGGCATCGCCTGTATCGCGTTTATGATGAGGTTCTGGACGACCTGGGCGATCTGCGCCGCGTCGGCCTCGACCGCCCACAGGTCGTGCCCTATCCGGTGCGACAGCACCGCCCTGGATCCGTGCGTGGAAAACTCGGCGGTTTCCACGATCACCTCCCGCAGCGAGGTCAGCGTCTTCACGGGGCTCGTCCCCTTGGAGGCGAGGAGGAGCTGGCCGGTAAGCTTGCGCGCGCGGTTGAGCGCCTTTTCGGCCTCCTCTATGTTCTCGCGCATGCCGCCGGACTCGCCGGCCTGGAAGCGGAGCAGGCTTATGTTCCCGAGGACCGCCATGAGGATGTTGTTGAAGTCATGGGCGATCCCGCCAATGAGCACCCGCAGGGACTCCATTTTTTCCTGGGTGATGAGCCGCTCCTGCGTTTTCTTCAACAGATCGTACTGGGCGGTCTGGGCGCGTATGGTTCCCAGGAGCACGCGCGAGACGACGAGCGCGATGATGTAGGACACGATCATGAAAGGGACGAGCACGGTTACCGTGTTGGCAAAATACAGTCCCGTCACGGGATCCTGGGGCTGGTACCAGGTGAAGGTCCCGGATAGTGTGCACGCAATGATGAACATCATGTCGGCCAGGAATATGACCATGGTGAACCACTGGTTCGTGATAATCGCGGACACGATGATGATGATGCAGAGAAACGATGCCGACATGGTCGACTGGATCGCGGAAGACCTGATCATCACCGCCACGGTCAGCGAAACTATGAGGAGATAGGCGCTGAGCGAATGCCGGCCCGCGCGGGCGAGCAGGTACCCCGCGAGCGAGGGCACGATGATGCTCAGGATGAACAGGTAATAGGTGCCCCCGGTGAGATACGAGATGACGAGCATGAAGGAACCCACCGCGAAGGTGCTCAGCGCGAACCAGCGGTTGATGAGCGGCTGGAACCAGGGGTGGCCATGTTCCGGGGCGAGGATTCGCTTTATATACTCGATCGCTCTCAAGTTCGTAACCGGGGTCCGATTGCTGCCGCGCACGCACCCGCGCTCTCGTTTTCGCTGCGCCGCCGCGTGACGCTCACCGGGGAATGCTACCATATCCTACCGGCGGAGTCAATACTATTGCAGGCGATTCCTGGACGCCGCCTCCGGGATTTCGCGTGCGCGCGTCACTGCCTCCGGGCATGCCATGCCGCCCGGGAAGGTGCGGCCTTCCTCGTCAAGATCATGATCGAGGGCCCGTATCCCGCGGGTGTCACGTCAGGTGGCCACGATGCCGGGCGTATCGTCCCGCGATATAAAAAGCCCCTCGCAAGGGGCTTATTACGGTGATGCAACAGGAGAGATCATTTCTTTACGAAAATTTCACCATCATCACTGCTCCTGCGTCTTCAGGTCTCCGAACCTGAAATAGCTCCCCATGAAATTCATCTCTCCCCAGTATTCCCATGATCCCGCTTTAAGGTACACCGCCTCCGGGCTTTTCGACTTCGCGGGCAGCGTGATGCCGAGCTTCTGCGTGCCGGCCTTCAGCTTGAAGCTCTTTTGGCAGATGGGTTTGCGATTGTGATCGAGCAGCGTGACCAGCAGGGTACCCGACGGTTCCTTCGATTCGATTTCTCCCTCGACGCTGTGCTCGCCGGACGGATAGATGGAAACGCTCAGGGAAGGCTCCTTGTGCGCGGGCGCGGTGTAGCCGTCCGCCCACGGGCTCGTCGTCCCGGTGAGGGTCGCGGCCTTGTCGTCGGTCAGCCTGGTATCAATCGGTCCCATGTATTCGAACGCGCGGGGGACCGGTCCCACGAAGAGCCTGGGCGCGCCGCAGGTGTCCACGAGAAACACGCCAAGGTTTACGCCCGCGACGCCTGCATAGCCGATCCTGCCGGCTTCCGGCGAGGTGAAATAGTCCGCGATGAAGGCCGCGCTGCCCAGTCCAAGCGCGCGCGTGTAAAAAAGATCAAAGTACCACCCGGAATACACGGGCGGACTCCCGGTCGTTCCCGGCTCGAGCTCCGCGACCATGGACAGGAAATGTTTCATTTCGCTCGTAAGGGGCTGGTTCGCGAGCTCCCGGTCGGAGATCGCCTTGAGGAGGGCGAGCGTATTCGCCGTCCTTTCAAAGTAGGGGAGCGCCTTCGTCTGCTTCCCGGGATCCAGGACGGCCATGGCCTTCGCGCCGCGTTCGGCGTACTTCATGAGGGCGGCGTAGACCGCCGGCGCCGGCTCGACGAAGCCGTCGGGAATATGGCACCCCCCGAAGAAATAGTCCTGCGCCGCCATGAGCACGTAGTTGTGCCTGATCTGTCCGTAGGCCGCGACGATCCCGTTCAGGCGCAGGTCCTCGTACGCCGCCTGTTCCATCGTGGAGGGAAGCACGCCGCCGGGCTTCGCCGCCATGTCCCGTATCGCGGCATACCATGCGGAATAGAGGTCGCCCGCGTCCTTCGCGCCGTGCGCCGATTTCCGCGACTTTTCAAGGCCGGCATCGAGCTGCGGGTACTTCGCGCACTCCGCCTTCAGGAAATTTTTTGCGCGGTCGATTCCCAGCGCATAGGCGACGTCGCACACGCCCGCGAGCCTGCGGCCCTGCACCTCGGGATCGTGGACGAACCTGAGCGCGCCCGTGTCGGCGGTGATGCGTGGGCCAAGCACCGTGCATATGGCGGGAAGCTCCTTCGTCCCGTCCGGCATGACGTTCGTGTTGACGGTCCTCGCGAACCGGTCCCCCAGCGCTTTAATGAAGCGCTCGGCCGCGTCCGCGTCGAGCTTCACGATACCGGCGCTTTTCCGAATGTCGGCCACGTCGCGCAGCGAGAGGTCCTCGCGGGCCCCGGCGAGAAGGTCCCAGCCGCGCCCCACGAGCGCGATGTCGGCGGCGGCGCCCGATGATTCGGCGAGCGCGGCGAGCGCGAGCGCGGCGAGCACCTCCCGCGGCGTCTGGGCGGGGTCGGGAGCGTTCCCGGGACAGGAGCTCCGGCAGGAGCGTGACGAGAGGTTGAACTCGGTGCGCGAAAGCCAGGTCGCGGCGCGGAAGTAGTTCTGGAAATCCTCGTTCGCGTAATGCCCGCGCGGCGCGTACTGGCTCCAGTCGACCGCCCTCGTCCTTCCAAAAAGCTTCACGTCGCGGTCAATGCCCTTCGCCGCGACCGCCCTGTCGAAGAGCGCCCTGACATCGGCGTCGTTCCTGAACTGCGACGGGAGCGCCGTCCCTTTTATAAGCGAATCGGCGACGGCCAGGTACGTGTCCATGTCGCGCAGGGTGTCCGCGGGGAGGTCCTTCCCGGAGGCGGCAAGGCGGCCGCGCAGGGCCTCGATCGATCTGGCCAGCGCGGGCTCGAAGATCTTTTTTTCAAGGTCCTTTATTATTTCGTCGTTCGAGAGGTATATCGCGTGCATGACCGAATCGAGCGTGACGTACAGGGGAAGCTCCGACTGGTACAGCTCGTGGTACGCGTACCCGTAGTTGTCCATCCCCGTCTTGGGGAGCACCACGAAGCCGTGTTCGTACAGGATCTCCTTCTCCTTTTTCCTGAGCCGCAGCCGGTCGTTAACGATTTTGAAATACCCGGGTTCCGATTTTCGGTCCCAGGAGGTCCGCTGCTTCACGGCCGGGGAGCTCCTGTCGCCAAGGATCGCCTTCGAGGCGCGCTCGATGTTCGACGCGGCGGTCTCGCACTGGTCCTTGGCATTGACCGGGGACTTCTTGTAGGCGCCCGATTCATCCATGCCGTAGTTTTTTTCCCAGGGGCTGCCCTCGTCCTGTGCGAACATCGAACCCCCCGGCAGATGGAATGCCGTCGGGATGAGGATGACCGCGAGCAGGGAGAGCATGACCGGCAGTTTTCCGCGAAGTCTTTTCATGGGGAGCCTCTCTAAACTAATGCGGGTATTCCGCGTTTCCCGGAGTGTCCGCTCCGGCGGAATTTTTCCTTCACAGGCGCGACCCGCCGGCAGGAGGAATCTCCATTTTCCGGCGGCAGTTCAATGAGTTCCGATGATGATAGCATGACGCCCCGCCTTCCGATCAATCACAAATTGGTCCCAAAATCCCGTAACAATGCTGAATAAGTGAGTGTCGGCCGGGGAAAATGTTACGCCTTGACGGGAAATATCAGCATTACTGAATTTTACTCTTGATTTTCCGGACCGGTTTTCCCTACCATTGGCGCAAAACGATACAGGGGCCCCAATGATGAAAACCGGCTTTGACAACGAGAAATACCTGCGGGAGCAGAAAGCGGCCATCCTCGAGCGCACCGCCCGGTTCGGAAACAAGCTCTACCTGGAGTTCGGGGGGAAGCTCCTGTACGACTACCACGCGGCCCGGGTGCTGCCCGGCTTTGACCCCAACGTGAAGATGCGCCTCCTCCAGCAGCTCAGCGGAAGCGCCGACATCATCCTCTGCATCTACGCGGGCGACATCGAGCGGAAAAAGGTGAGGGCCGACTTTGGCATCACCTACGACGCCGACGCGCTCAAGCTCATAGACGACCTGAAAGACTGGGGGATCAGCATACTGGCGGTGGTCATCACGCGCTACGAGAACCAGCCCGCCGCGGCCATCTTCAAGAACAAGCTTGAGCGCCAGGGCGTGAAGGTCTACACGCATCGCTACACGAAGGGCTATCCCACCGACGTGGACCTGGTGGTGAGCGAGGAGGGATACGGCGCCAACCGGTACATCGAAACGAAGAGCCCCCTCGTGGTGGTCACCGGTCCCGGGCCCGGGAGCGGCAAGATGGCGACCTGCCTGTCCCAGGTTTACCACGAGCACGCGCGCGGCGTCCACGCCGGCTACGCGAAGTTCGAAACCTTCCCCATCTGGAGCATGCCGCTCAAGCATCCGGTCAACATTGCCTACGAGGCCGCCACCGCCGACATCGCCGACTACAACCTCATAGATCCCTTTCACATGGAGGCGTACCGCGAGGTCGCCATCAACTACAACCGCGACGTGGAGACCTTCCCTGTCCTGAAGCGCATCCTCCAGAAGATTGGCGGGGACGGGTCCATGTACAAGTCGCCCACGGACATGGGCGTGAACCGCGCGGGATTCGGCATCGTGGACGACGAGGCGGTGCGGGAGGCCTCGCGGCAGGAGATCGTGCGCCGCTACTTCCGGTACTCGTGCGAGTACGTCATGGGCTTCGTCGATCGCGACACGGTGCAGCGCGTGGAGCTCATCATGGACGAGCTGGGCATCGCGCCGGAAACGAGGTCCGTGGTCGCGCCTGCGCGGCAGGCCGCCCAGGACGCCGCGGCGAAGGGGAAAGGCAACGAGGGGATCTTCTGCGGCGCCGCCCTGGAGCTCCCCGACCACAGGATCATCACCGGCAAGAACACGGCGCTCCTGCACGCGGCGCCGGGACTGGTGCTCAACGCCATCAAGACCCTTGCGGGCGTCCCGGACCAGATACACCTGCTCTCGCCGCAGATAATCGAATCGATCGGGAGCCTCAAGGGCGAGGTGCTGGGGGCCAGGTCCGTGAGCCTGGATTTAGAGGAGACGCTCATTGCCCTTGCCATAAGCGCCGGGACGAACCCCACGGCGCACGCAGCCATGAAGGAGCTTTCAAGGCTCCGCGGCTGCGAGATGCACATGACGCACATCCCCACGCCGGGCGATGACGCGGGGCTCCGCAAGCTCGGCATCAACTGCACCTCGGAGCCCAACTTCTCGACGAAGAACCTGCTGGAGTTTTAGTGCGGGGCTGCCGGCGATTCCGGGTCTCCCTGCGAAGGGCTTGCCCGTTAACCTATCACTTTCAAAATCACCGGCTCTTCCCTGTGCCTGGCCGGTGGGATCGATGCCGGGTACCCAATGATGATGGGCGCGACGATCCTGAGCTCGTCGGTCAGACCGAGCGCGGCGCGCAGCTCCGTGTCCCTCACGTCGGCGCCAAGGTTGATCCAGCAGGTGCCCAGACCCCTGGCCACGGCCGCGTACATGAGGTATCCGGCGCAGAGCGCGCAGTCCACCAGGAGGTTCCGGTAATCCGCGGGCCCGGAAATGATGACCAGGGCCGGCGCGTTGTAGAACACGTTGTAGTCGGGATTGCGCAGGGCCGCCTCGTACATCTTCGCATAATCGGCGGGGTTGTCGTCGATCCTCCTGCAGATGTTCTTCTTGCTTTCGTCGGACACGCGCCTGATCATCTCGCGGCTGTTCACGACGCTGAATTTCCAGATCTGGGAATGGCTCGAATTGGGGGCCAGGGTGCTTTCCTTTATGAGCTCGAGCAGTATCTCGTTCGTCACGGGCATGTCCGTGAAGCTGCGTATTGACCTGCGGTTGTGAAGCAATTCACTGTATTCCATGGTTGTTCTCCAGTTGGTTCCCGTCTACTCCCATCGGAACTCCTCTTGAAGACGAATGATGCGTGGAGAATTCCGATGACTTTTTTTTGTTCCGATTCAAAAACCCACAGGCACACTGCGTGAAAAATCGTACCCGGCCGTGAAGCGCGCACCGCGGCCCCGTCACAGCGGGCCCCGCATGCTCGCGCAGTGGTCGCGGCATTCGTCGTCGCAGGCCGTCTCGCAGGGCTCCACGTGTATAACGACCTTCGCGTCGCGGTAATGCTCCTTGATGCGCGCGACGATCCGGTCGCCCATCTCGTGGGACTCGCGCACGGTCATGTCGGGGGGCACGAGGAGGTGAAACTCGTAAAAGCGCTGCGATCCCGATTTGCGGGTCCTGAGCCTGTGGAAGCTCAGGACGCGGGGGTGCTGTTCCGCCACGTAGTCGGCCACGAGCTTTTCGTCGTCGCGCCCCAGGCGCGCGTCCAGCAGATCGCGGACGGACTCGATCGTGAGGTCGTAGGCCGCCTTCACGATGAGCACGGCCACGACGATGGCCGCGGCCGGGTCCACCCAGACGAGGTTTACCTCCGGGAAGAGAGCGGTCCCCGCCCAGTAAGAGAGCAGTCCCGCCATGACCCCGCCGGAGGTCCAGACGTCGGTGCGCAGGTGCCACGCGTCGGCCTTGAGGGCGATCGAATCGGTTTCCTCGCCCACCTGGAACAGCCGGTACGAAACGTAAAAATTCGCGACGGCCGACACCGTCATGACGAGGACCCCCCAGCTCACCTGCTCCATGTGCTGCGGCGCCTTGAGCTTCTCCACCGCCTCGTACACGATCCATCCGGCCG
>CALMJO010000641.1 GCA_937864375.1 uncultured Spirochaetota bacterium | reverse complement strand
AAATATTAATAAACAGTCATTCGATACTTGGTTGAAGGACACAATTCCTGTTTCACTTTCAGAGAACACTATTCTAGTTAAAGTTATTGATGAAACAACGAGAAAGCATATTGCCGAAACGTATTCGGCAATGATATCCGCTATACTTAGGGATATTACCGGTCACACAATGCATTGTGAGTTCATTACTAATAACGGCTTTTCCCCCCAGGTTAGTGAACTCCCTCCCGTCACTTCTGATACCGCTGTTTTTTCCGCAAATGACTATACTGCCCAGAAATTGTATCCAAAATACACATTCGAAAACTTTGTGATTGGTCCCAACAACCAGCTTGCTCATGCCGCAGCTGTTTCAGTATCACACGCTCCTGCATCACAATATAATCCTCTCTTTGTTTATGGTGGCACGGGCCTTGGGAAGACGCATCTTATGCAGGCAATTGGGCACTTCATTATAAAGGAAAAGCCTTATTTAAAAGTTTTATACGTGCCCAGCGAGGAATTTGTTAATGAATTCATCCAGGCGATTCGTACCAATACTATATCCAGTTTTAAAATCAAATATAGAAACGTTGATGTTTTATTGATCGATGACATACAATTCATAGAGAAGAAAGAACAGACACAGGAAGAGTTCTTTCATACGTTTAATACTCTACACAATAATAAAAAGCAGATTGTAATTTCAAGCGATCGTCCACCTAAGGAACTTTCTACACTGGAAGATCGTCTGCGAACAAGATTTGAATGGGGATTGATCACCGATATTCAAGCTCCTAATCTCGAGACAAGGGAGGCAATTCTTCGCAACAAGGCCGAGCGGGATAATATGAATTTTTCTGACGAGGTTTTAAACTATATCGCCAGGAGAATAAAGTCCAATATCCGCGCTCTCGAGGCGGCCTTGATACGATTGAATACGGTTGCTCAACTGGAAAACGAACCCATCAGCATTGCGCATGTTAAACATCATTTAAAAGATCTTTTTGACGAAGATACGATTAGAAAAGTATCAGTTTCCGATATCATGAGCAAAGTATCGGACAGGTTCGATGTATCAGTGGATGATATTATTTCTAAAAGCCGACACAGCAAGATAGTTCAGCCAAGATTCGTTGCAATGTACCTTTCACGCAAGTTGACCGATTTAACCACCGTTGACATTGGCAAAGAATTCGGGGATCGTGATCACTCTACGGTTCTCAACGCCATGAACAATGTTGAAAAAATGATGAAGGATAATGAAGAATTCCGAGAGATGATTGAGGATATTCTATCTGATATGAAGAGTTAGTATCTTGTTAGTAACTTAACTTTTTTATCATAATATGCATTAATTTTATTATTGTGATTTTGCTTTTATAGACTTTTTGTTATATCGTTTACTTTATCAACATTATGTCGTATTGTAATTATTGGATTATTCAGGTATTATACTTTTATCAACATAATCCCTGAGCCTATTACTATTACGATATAAAATGAATTTTATATTATTACTATAGTAATACTTTGAGGTGTTTATATGTCTATTACTCTTGATAAAGAAATGCTTCAGAAATCCATTACGATTGCTGACTCGGTCATATCATCTAAAAATGTTAATACTGTCCTTTCAAATTGCCTTTTTAAAATAAGCGGCAATGAAATCGAAATTTCTGCAACCGACAACGAGCTGGGAATAAAAACAAGGCTTGATGCCGTTTCGGGATCAGATGTAATATTTACCGCGAACGGAAAGAGATTTGCGAATATTCTAAAGGAGCTCCCAAAAGGTGAGATATCCATCGAAGTCAATGCTGGCTTTATGATAAGCATTAAACCTAAAACAAACGACCTTAAGGCAAACTATACTCTTGTTGGAACTGGAAAGGACGATTTTCCTGAGATCCCGTTCTTTTTCGAAGATAACGCGGTAGAGATAGATCAGAGCGTATTGAAAGACATGTTCCGAAAAGTAATACACGCTTCGGCCCTTGATACCATAAAGCCTGTATTTAATGGGGTGTATCTTGTATCGGATTCATCCGGTAAGTTTACAGCGGTGGCTACCGACTCCAGAAGGCTTTCAATGATTTCCAGGCATGTCGAAAACGAGATCTCCCTTACTGATGGAGTCATAATACCGCTTAAAACGGTGAATGAAGTATTGAGATTACTCTCTTCCGGTGGAATGTGCAGATTTTCAGTGCTGGATAATCAGTGCTTTTTTAAAATTGCAGAAACAGAACTGGTCTCTAGAATAGTGGACGGTCAATTCCCTAATTTCAAACAAGTCGTCCCTAAACAGCAGTCAACATCAGTAATCATAGAGACACAAAGGCTTGTTGATGCCATACGGCGCGCTCTTGTGTTCACCAGGGAGCCTGCGAATAAAATAGTGCTTCATTTTTCCTCGAACAATCTTGTTATAGAGGCACGAACGCCAGACCTTGGAGAATCTACGGAAGAGGTACAGGTTGAATCGAACAGCAAGGATAAGATTTCAATTGGAATTAATGCCCAGTTCCTAATGGATACCCTGAAGGAAATCGATTCACATTCCGTCAAGATAGGACTTACCGGGCAAATGAGTCCTGTTACATTATGCCCTGAGGACGATCCTGATTTTCTATCAGTGATAATGCCAATTCAGATAAAAACAGCCTGAGCTGCTGTTTACGGGACCTGTAATATCATACGTCCAATGCATGTTCGTTTTCTGACAATAAGGAATTTCAGGAATTACGCTAAATGCAGAATTGAATTTTCTGATAAAATAAACGTAATTGTGGGCAATAACGGAACCGGTAAGACAAATATCCTAGAGGCGATAAGCGTGGTTTCAAATATAAAATCATTCAGAGGTGTTCCCGACACCGCGATGATAAAATGGGGAGAAGCCGCGTATCACTGCAGAATAGATGCTTACAATGACGGTGAAACCGTTTTCGAGGTCGGTTGTGCGGCCGGGGAAGGTAAAACCTCAAAGAAGGTTAAAATTGACGGTGTAAGCATTGATATGTTTTCTGAATACATTGGCAAGTTTCCGACAGTTGTTTTCTCTCCTGCCGACGTTCTTATTATTAGTGATTCGCCTGATATCCGTCGTAGATATTTTGACTCGATCCTTTCGCGAACAAGTGCGGTATATTACCGGACCCTGGTTGAATTCAGAAAGGTCTTAACGGCGCGGAACAAGACCCTTAAAATGTGTAAGGCCAGAGGCAAAGTAGATACTCACGAGCTTTCGGCGTGGGATACCGTTTTTGCCCGCTGTGCGTCTCAGTTAATCGAGGCACGCGGGCGATTTTTAGAAATATACAATCCACTATTCAAGGAATCCTACGCCAGGATATCAGACGATGATATTGCTCCTTCGATCGAATACATCCCTTCAGCGCGGGGCAATGATCCTGAAGCTATTATCGAACATCTTGGTACGGTCTCGGGAAGGGATTTTCTGTATGGAACGACGACGATCGGGCCCCAGCGTGACGACTTTGCGTTTAAGGGTGAGAGGGGCGCCCTGTTTAACAACTACGCATCGCAGGGACAAAAGCGCACTGCAGCGATCGCTCTGAAGTGCGCTGAGGGCATATATATCGACCGCCTCACCGGTAGCAGGGCGGTTATCATGGTCGATGACGTATTCTCGGAGCTCGATGAAAAACGTCGTAGAAACCTGCTGTCCATGCTCGACCGGGGGAACCAGGTGGTGTTTACCATGGTATATCCCGAGCGCATGGATTTTGGCTCACTGTCATCGTGCGCTTTTTACAGCACCGACGGGGAAGGGACCGTAAGGACATTATGAGATTCAGGTTCAAGGAACCCAGGGAGGCTAATATTTTATCGATTGGAAGCCTGTTGACCTCGATTGTAGGGCAATTCCAGCTTGACGATTCATTCCTCTTTGAGAAAATTCGATCGGGCTGGTCCGAGATCGTTGGAGACATAATTTCGACGCACAGCGCACCGGTGCGAATCCAGAAAAGTACCCTGGTAATTGCGGTAGATCACCCGGTTTTCGCCGGCGAGATCCTTTTGTCGAAAGAATCTATGCTGGTTAAGCTTAAGGATTACCTGGATGCCGAAATAATTAAAGACATCCGGGCTGAAGTTAAAAAACTCAGGTAGCCGGAATAGTACCCGCATGTTCATCCACATTGGAAGCAGGAGAATCGTTTCTGACCGGGAGATAATCGGTATTTT
Source organism: uncultured Spirochaetota bacterium (assembly GCA_937864375.1). Classification (GTDB taxonomy): domain Bacteria; phylum Spirochaetota; class UBA4802; order UBA4802; family UBA5368; genus FW300-bin19. Next base: position 3,580 of record CALMJO010000641.1, on the reverse strand, counting down.
TAATGTCGATACCCTTCGCCTGTCCTCCCAGAATGAACATTTTCTCGAGGATTTGCAGCCGTCTGCAAGGACCATTGTTGTTGACAGCAATAATTCGATAATTACAAGCATCGTAAGCCCGTATACGGTAACGAAGCGAACGGGACTCGATGACGAAGACCTTGTCTGGAGAAGGGGAGATGACGACTGATTATAGTGCCGATAAAATACAGATACTTGAAGGGCTCGAGGCCGTGCGCAAGCGGCCCGCTATGTACATAGGATCAACCGATACCAATGGGCTGCATCATCTCGTATATGAAATAGTCGACAATTCGATCGATGAAGCGCTTGCGGGTTTCTGCGACACAATCCTTGTGACAATTCATGCGGATAATACGATAGAGGTTCTCGATAACGGCAGGGGCATACCCGTGGAAAACCATCCCGTGTATAAAACCTCGGCGCTGGAAATAGTCCTCACCAAGCTCCATGCGGGCGGCAAGTTCGATAACGAATCTTACAAGGTTTCCGGAGGGCTTCACGGTGTAGGAGTCTCCGTGGTGAACGCCCTTTCTGAGGATTTAACGGCAGAGGTTTTCAGGGAGGGCAAAAGGTATGTCCAGAGCTACAAAAGGGGCGTGCCCACCGGCAAGGTAAAGCAGTCAGGGGAGGCGAAGAAAACCGGGACGCGGATATGGTTCAAGCCGGATTCCAAGGTCTTCGAATCGCTGGAATACAATTTCGATACGCTCGCCCGGCGGCTGCGCGAGCTCGCGTTCCTGAATGCGGGAATAAAAATACTTTTGCGCGATGACCGGGGTAAGGGGAAGGAAAGCATTTTTCAGTTCAAGGGTGGGATAGTTTCCTTCATCCAGCACCTCAATGAAAACAAGAATTCTATAACCAAAAAAACCATCTACTTCCACGCAAGCAAGGAGAAGATCGATATAGAAGTGGCGCTCGAGTACATAGATTCCTACAACGAAACAGTATACACATACGCCAATAATATCAACACGAAGGAAGGTGGTACTCACCTCATCGGATTCAAGTCGGCTCTCACGCGCGTGCTCAACGAGTCCCTGAAGAAGGAAGGGCTCGATAAAAAAATGGCCCAGCTCACCGGCGACGACGTTCGTGAGGGGCTGGTGGCGATAGTGAGCGTGAAGCTGCCGCAGCCCCAGTTTGAGGGACAGACGAAGATGAAGCTGGGCAACGGCGAGGTCAAGGGAATAGTCGAGTCGGCCACCAACGAAAACCTTGGGCAATTTTTCGAGGAGAACCCGCAGGTGGTCCGCAAGATCCTGGAAAAATGCATCCTGAGCGCCCATGCCCGCCTCGCGGCGAAAAAGGCGAAAGAGCTGACCAGGCGAAAGAGCGCCCTCGAGAACGATACGCTTCCCGGAAAGCTTGCCGACTGTTCCGAGCGGGATCCCGCGTTGTGCGAGCTTTACCTGGTGGAGGGAGATTCGGCGGGCGGCTCGGCGAAGCAGGGGCGCGACCGCAACTTCCAGGCGATCCTTCCGCTCAAGGGCAAGATCCTCAACGTGGAAAAAGCCCGCCTGGATAAGATCCTTTCCAACGAGGAGATCAAGACGATCATCACCGCGATAGGAACGGGGATCGGGGAAGAGGAATTCGATCTTTCGAAGGCGCGCTATCACAAGATAATAATCATGACCGACGCGGACGTGGACGGCTCGCATATCCGCACGCTCCTCCTTACCTTCTTTTTCAGGTACATGCAGGACGTCATCAAGCAGGGATACCTCTATATCGCCCAGCCGCCGCTCTACAGCATCCGTGCGGGAAAGGATCTACATTATGCATATTCCGACCAGGAGCGGGATGCGGTGCTCAAGGGTCTCGATCGCTCCAAGGTGGCGATCCAGCGCTACAAAGGTCTGGGCGAGATGAATCCCGAGCAGCTCTGGGAGACGACCATGGATCCAGAAAGGCGTACCATACTCCAGGTGGCAATGGACGATGAGATTGAGGCCGAGGAAACCTTTTCGGTACTCATGGGCGATGCGGTCGAGCCCCGCAGAAAATTCATCGAAGAAAACGCCAAGAACGTGAAGAATCTCGATCTGTAGACTGAATTAACACGGAAGCAGGAGACGGACGTGGGAAAAAAGGATTCTGGCGACGTAAAGCCGATAAAAAACAAGACGATCAACGTCGAGATCGAAGAACAGATGAAGGACTCGTACCTCGCGTACGCGATGAGCGTAATCGTGGGGCGGGCCCTGCCGGATGTGCGCGACGGGCTCAAGCCCGTGCATCGACGTATCCTGCATGCCATGAACGAAAGGGCCTGGCGCAGCGACAGGGCCTACGTGAAGTCGGCGAAAATCGTCGGTGAAGTGATCGGTAACTTTCATCCGCACGGTGACACGGCCGTATATGATACAATGGTGAGAATTGTCCAGGATTTTTCAATGCGAATCCCCCTGGTCGATGGGCAGGGAAACTTCGGTTCCGTTGATGGTGACCCCGCGGCGGCGTACCGATACACTGAGGCGCGCCTCTCCCGTACCGCGGAGGAGCTGCTCAAGGATATAGATAAGGAAACTGTGGATTTCCTGCCAAACTTTGACGAGACGAGACAGGAGCCTACGGTTCTTCCCGCTGCATTTCCTAACCTGCTGGTAAACGGGTCAGCCGGAATCGCGGTGGGCATGGCGACGAACATCCCGCCTCATAATCTCAAGGAGGTAATCGACGGCACGGTAGCGCTCATTGAAAACCCGGATATCACCGTGAAACAGCTCGTCAAAATCGTACGCGGGCCCGATTTCCCGACTGGCGGGATCATCATGGGCTCGGATGGAATCTATAAGGCGTTTTCTTCCGGCCGCGGGACGGTGATCGTGCGAGGAAAGCTCGACATAGAAGAAACAAAGAAGGGGCGTGACGCGATAATAATCACCGAGATACCGTATCAGGTGAACAAGGCCACCCTGATTACGCGAATCGCGGAGCTTGTAAACAACAAGGAAATCGAAGGCATTTCGGAGCTCAGGGACGAATCTGACCGCACTGGACTTCGCATCGTGATCGGCATGAAGAAGGAAGCGAACACGAATGTCATAATAAACCAGTTGTACAAGCATACCCCGCTCCAGACTTCGTTCGGCATCATCATGCTGGCCCTGGTCAACGGGGAACCGAAGGTCCTGGATCTAAAAGGAATCCTGAGCCATTATATACTGCACAGGAAGAACGTCGTAACGCGGCGTACGCAGTACGAGCTTAAAAAGGCCGAGGAACGCGCCCATATCCTGCAGGGATTGAAAATTGCCCTCGATCACATTGATGAGGTGATCAGCATCATCCGCTCCTCAAAAACGGTCGAAGAGGCCGGAGAGCGGCTGCGGAAGCGATTCAAGCTTTCGGAAATTCAATCGAAGGCGATACTCGAGATGCGGCTCCAGCGCCTGACGAGCCTTGAAGTCAAGAAAGTAGTCGAAGAGCTCAAGGAGCTCCTGAAGCTCATAGAAGACCTCAAGTCGATCCTTAAAAGCGATAAAAGAATTCTTGGAATCATTAAAGACGAGCTTATCGCGCTTAAAGAAAAATACGGGGATAAAAGACG
>CALMJO010000640.1 GCA_937864375.1 uncultured Spirochaetota bacterium | reverse complement strand
GTGTCGCCCGCTTCCTTCGATGCAGCGTCGAAAAGGCGCTCGATCCCGGCGTCCCCCGCCTTCCAGCTCTGCTTCCCGCGCCGGCGCTGTTTTTCCATCTCCTCTTCGAAGCCCTTCAGATCTACCGCGAGCCCGTTCTCCCCCGCGATCTCGTTCGTCATCTCGAGCGGGAAGCCGAAGGTGTCGTAGAGCACGAACGCGTCCTTTCCCGAGAGCGTTTTTTCGCCGCGGCCCTTGAGCGCCTTCATGCTCTCTTCGAGCCTGTCCATACCGTTTTCAAGCGTTTCCAGGAAGCGCTTTTCCTCTCCCTCGAGGACGCGGCTCACGTTGTCGCGGCTCTTGTGCAGTTCTGGATACTGCACCCCGTAGATCTGCACGATGGGCTCCACCATTCGATGAATAAATGGTTTCGATATGCCCAGTTGCCGTCCGAAGCGCAGGGCCCTTCTAAGGATACGCCGGAGCACGTAGCCGCGCCCCTCGTTCGAGGGATACGCGCCGTCCGACATCGCGAAGGTGAGCGCGCGCGCGTGCTCTACCATGACATTCACGGGCGCGATGTTCATCCCGTCGTACTTCGCGCCGCTTTCTTTGCAGACAAAATCCACGAGCTGTTTGAGCTCGTCGGTGCCGAAGATCGTTTCCACGTTCTGGATGAGCGTGGCCAGGCGCTCCAGGCCCATGCCCGTGTCGATGCCGGTTTGTGGGAGCGGCGAAAGATTTCCCTGCGGGTCCTGGTAGAACTGGTTGAAGACGAGGTTCCAGAACTCGAGGAAGCGGTCGCACTCGCAGCCCGGCTTGCAGTCGGGCTTCCCGCACCCGTACAAGGCGCCCCGATCCAGGTAAAGCTCCGAGCACGGACCGCACGCGCCCGAGTCGCCCGCCGGTCCCCAGAAGTTGTCTTTCTTGTCAAGGCGCACGATCTTTTTTTCGGGGACTCCTATGTGCCTGTTCCAGAGCTCCACCGCCTCGTCGTCCTTTTCGTACACGGACACCCATATTTCGTCTTTAGGAAAGCCGATCACGCGCGTGGAATAGTCCCACGCGAACTCGATCGCCTCCTTCTTGAAATAATCGCCGAACGAAAAATTGCCCAGCATCTCGAAGAAGGTGCAGTGGCGCGCGGTCTTGCCCACGTTCTCGAGGTCGCTGGTGCGAAGGCACTTCTGCACGGTCGCCGCGCGGGTGTAGTCGAGCTTCACGGTTCCCGCGAACATGGGCTTGAACTGCACCATGCCGGCGGTGGTAAACAGGAGCGTGGGGTCGTCCCGGGGAATGAGGGGGCTCGACGGCACCACCCTGTGGCCGCGCTCCCTGAAAAAATCCAGAAATGAAACCCTCAGATCATTCACCTTCATCACGGCTTTCCTCCGCCCCATCGTCGAAATCGAATCCTTCCTTCCTGAGCCTGTCCAGCACTTCGCGCACCTGGCGGCCGTCGAACCCGCGCCGCCCTAGGAACTGTGCGAGCCTTCCGCGCACGTTCTTCTTTCCCCCGAGCTGTGCGAGCTTTTTCCTCGCGCATTCATAAACCAGGGCCTGATCGCCCTCGTCAGCCCCGGACTCCCTGAGAGCCCTGGCGGCGGTGGCCCTGTCCACTCCCCTGTGCGCAAGCTCCGCGGCAAGGAGATTGCGTCCCACGGCCCGCCTTCCCCGCCGCGCGCGGATGAACTGCAGCGCGAACTGGAAATCGTCCAGGAGACCCTGGGTTTTCAGGGATGCCGTAATCTCCTGCACGCATGCGCGGTCGAATCCCTTTCCCTGGAGGTAGGCCTCCATGTCCTTCTCGCTCCGGGCCCGCGCGGCAATGCGATCGAGCGCCTTCCGGCGGCACCGGAAGCGCTCCGACTCCTCCTTTAGCGTCGCGAATCGGGACGGGTCAATACTTTTTCCCTGGGCGAGCCCATATATTTTCGCCGTGTCGGGCGGCACCACGAGCCTGTCTCCGGTGGAAAACTCCACCTGAAGAAAACCGTTCTTTATCAGTATGGTTACGACTTCGACCATTTCACCGTAAATAAAAAGAGGATGCCCCCGAATGGGACACCCTCCCGTATTTGCAGGATGCGAACCGCACGACCTAGCGTTTGGAGAACTGGAATCTCTTGCGGGCTTTCTTGCGGCCGTACTTTTTACGCTCCACCTCGCGTGAATCGCGGGTAAGGAATCCCGCGTCGCGCAGGGGCTTGCGGTGCCGATCGTCAACCTTGACGAGGCAGCGCGCGATGCCCAGCTTGACCGCACCGGCCTGTCCGGACCAGCCGCCGCCGTCGACCGTGGCGTCGATGTCGAATGAGCCTACCGACGCGAGAAGCTCAAGCGGCTGGCGCACGATAAGCTCGAGCGTCTTCCTCCTGAAATAGCTCGCAACGGGCTGCGAGTTGATGGTGATCACGCCGGAACCGGGCTTGAGATACACGCGCGCAACCGACGATTTCCTTCTGCCGGTAGCGTATAATTTCTCTGCTGCCATATATTGTACTCCTTACTCGATATGTCTACTTGAGATCCAGGGCCTCGGGCATCTGCGCCGCGTGGGGATGGGCGGCTCCCGCGTACACCTTCAGGTTCTTGAACATCTTCCTGCCCAGCCTGTTCCTGGGGAGCATTCCCTTGATTGCATGCTCGACGACGAATTCGGGCTTCACCTGCATCATCTTCTGAATGTTGGTGAACTTCTTTCCGCCGGGGAACTGGCTGTGCGAAAAGTATTCAATATCCTGCGACTTTGTCCCCGTGAGCTTGACCTTTTCCGCGTTGATCACAATGACGTAGTCACCCATGTCCATGTGGGGCGTAAAGGTTGGCTTGTTCTTCCCTCGCAGTATGGTCGCGATCTCGGTGGCCAGCCTGCCCAGGATCTTGCCCTGGGCGTCGACTATATACCACTTTTTCCGGATTTCCGATTCCTTCATGGAATATGTTTTCTGTAGCTTGCTCATTACATTCCTCATTGCATACGAATTGCGCTTCGATACCGTACTGTCCCTGTTTTGAGATCGTTCGATAAAGGAATAACTGCCGATTGGGGTCAAACAGTCAGAGCGCAACGCTAGTATCGGGCCGAAAATTTGTCAATAAAAAATACTATTAATTCAGAAGCTGAAATAGATGAAGGGCATCACCTGCGCGGTCGCTATATTGTAGACAAAAACCACCACCATGGCCACCGACACCCCCTGAAGGACCGGGTGAATTCCCGCCCAGCAGGCCCTGAGCCGGTCCTTCCAGTCCAGGGGCGTGAAATGAACGGCGTAAAGTAGGGCGATAACGGCCAGGATAGTGGCTGAGAGATTGGCAACCTGGGTTGAGCCCTGAACCAGGGTTTGCACCATCACCAGGAAGACGTCCCAGGAGGTGGAACGGAACAGAATCCAGCCGCAGGCTATGAACGTCAGGGCGATGAATATCCGCAAGCTTCGCACGACCGGGTTTTTGATCTCTTTCTCGTTAAGCTTCAGGAAACGCTCAATAACCAGGAAGAGGCCCATATAGACGCCCCAGAAGAAGTAATTGAGGCTTGCACCGTGCCAGAGGCCGCAGATGCTCATCACCAGCAGCAGGTTCAGGTAGACATGGCGCTTGTTTCCGCCCAGGCTGAAGTATACATAATCCCGGAACCAGCCGCCCAGCGACATGTGCCATCGCCTCCAGAAATCGCTTACCGAGATGCACTGAAGGGGCCGCTCGAAATTGATCGCCAGGTTATACCCCAGGAGCATCGCGCTCCCCATGGCGATATCGGTATAGCCGGAAAAATCGGCGTAGAGCTGGACGGTGAACGCCCAGAGTGCGGTTACCGTTTCGACCGACGAAAACATCTGAGGGCTCGTGAATACGCGGTCCACGAGGTTCACCGCGAGCCAGTCGGCGCCGGTCTTCTTCACCAGGCCCGTCAGGATCAGGAAGAGCGCCGCGAGCATCTTCTCCTTGTCGACGCCAAAGTGCCTGAGCTTGTCTCCCAGCGCGGGCAGGAAGGCCCTGGCCCTCACGATGGGGCCCGAGAGCAGCTGGGGAAAAAAGCTCACGTACATCATGAAGGGAAGGAAACGGGATTCCGGCTTCATATGACCACGCCATACGTCGATCGTGTAGGAGAGGCGCTGGAAGGTATAGAATGAAATTCCCACGGGAAGCGCGACTTTTAACAGCGGCAGATCGATCCTTTCGTTGCCGGCGCTGAGCACATCGCTTATTAACCCCGAGAAAAAATCGTAATACTTGAAGATGAAGAGCACACCCAGGTTCGATAGAAGCGAAATGAGCAGGTACGGGGTACCTTTCCTTCCCTTCAGCCGGGCTTCATCAATTCCCAGCGCCAGGAAATAATCGATCACCGATATTCCAAGGAGAAAAACGATGGGCCACACCTGCCAGGAAAGGTAGAAGAAGCAGGAGGCCGCGAGCAGGAAGGCGCCCCTGAAGCGCGGGAGACGTGAAAGAAGCCCCGCGACCACGAGCACGACGGCCATGAAGTACACGAACGACCTGGAATTGAACATGATGGGCTCGCGCTTCTCCTCACGGCTGACCGCGGCCGCGGCCTTGACCTCGCCTCCCCTCCCGGTGAAGGCCTTGTAAGCGTTCATGAGCGAGGTATAAAAACCCTCGGCGAAGACATCGCCGCCCTTGACGGTGAGATGGGTATGGTCGGAGATGGCGAGCCCGGTCTTGACCATTTCGAACATCTGGCCTTCGCCGCCCAGGTGCTCGTAGGAATCGAAGAACGCCAGGCCCAGTTCCTTCGCCACCTCGCGCTGTATGCGGATGACCTCGAGCGTCTCGACCATGGCGAGCGCCTTGCCGTGCCAGGTGTTCACACTCTCTATGGGCCCGATCAGCAGTATGTCGGAGTCGGGGGAGAGGGCCTTGACGCGCGTGAGCCACTTCGTGATCTGGGCGCGATAAATGGCCGGGGTAAACTGTTTGTTCTGCTGGAGCTCGATCGCCTCGTTCACTCCCCACTGGAAGACGATCAGGTCGGGGGAGAGCGCTTTAATGGAAGGCTCCATGTTCTTTTCCGGGATCGCGCTCATCCATGACATGAATGTCCCCATGCGGCACACGGTGCTGTACACGAGCCCCTGCGCAGCTTCCAGGTTCACCGCGTCGACGAAGGGAACGCGCCCGTCGGCCCCCGAAAAATCAACGTTTACCCCTTTTGATGGAGGGACGTTGAAATTCACGACCCCCGTTTCGTCGGGCTTGAGGGCGATCTTCCAGTCGAGCTTCCGGACGTCGCCGGGATTTGCCGTCACGCAGGCGACGTTGGTTTTGTACTCGATTCCCGCCGGGTCGCCGTTCGCGGCGGCGCGCATGAACACCTGCACGCGCTCGATGGGCTTCCCGTTGTCCGCGACGGCGTATCGGATGGTGGACGCGGGATAGGCCGGCAAAGCGCTCTCCCCGGTGAATCCCAGGTCCGGACGCGGACCGTGGTCGAGCAGCACGATATGCTCCTTCTGGAACCCCTGGAGCAGGTCTCTAAGGTAGAACTCGTTTTTTGCGGTCTGGTTGAGGTAGTCCTTGATGTCGGTGTGCCGGGTGAAGATCACGGGCACCACGCCGCGCCCGCCGTCGCCGAAATCTTTTTGAAAGCGCCGCTTCACGCCAAGGCTGAAGATATCGCCCCAGATGATGGAGTCGCCGTAATGAAGGACGCGGACCTTGTTCCTTTTGGTGTTTTCAAGCTCGTAAAGCTTCTTGAAAAACCGCGCGAGCCGCTCGTGGCCCTCGCCGTCATCGAGCACTCCGGCCTTTTGGGCGGCCTTGGGTTCTTCCTTTTTCTTTTCCTCAGCGGCGGGTTTTTCTGCCTGGGCGATCAGGCCCGCGGGAAGGTACTCGGTGAACGCGGGAAAGAGCCTCAGGTTGTATTTCGCGCACACGGTTTCCTGGGCGAACGCGAGAAGTGCGAGAGTCCCGGCGCAGGCGAAGGCGAGCAATGCTAGGTGACGTTTCATGGGATGCAATTTCTAGGAGATGCGCCGCATTTTGCAAGTTAATTTTCGCCCAGAAGCCTCCGAATCGTTGGTTCCATGGATTCCGCCCAGATATCGTATCCCTTCCTGGAAAGGTGCAGGTAGTCGGGCATGATGTCGGCGGTGAGGGTGCCTCCCTCGCCGGAGAGAAACCTCCGCCCTATGTCCAGGAAGAACACTCTCTGCCCGTCGTCGAGGAGCGACAGCAGGCTGTTCGTTTCCAGAATCTTGGTCCGGTACGAATGAAGGTCTTCGTCGCATGGAAAGAGCCCCAGCACCAGCACCTTCGCGGAAGGGAACTTTTCCTTGAGCTTCTCGACCACTGCGGTCACGCCCATGGCGATCTCTCGGGGCGAATTGTACCTCCGGTTGTTGGTCCCGATGAGGAGCACCGCGAGCCTGGGCGAGATGCCGGCAATATTAGCGTGATCGAGCCTCCAGAGCACGTTCTGCGTCCGGTCGCCGATGATCCCCATGTTGAGTGCGTTGCGCGGCTCATAGTACTTCTTCCACGCGTTTTTGCCCGCTGTTTCCCATCCCTGCGTGAGCGAATCGCCAACGAAGACGATGTCGTACTTTTGCCGGCCCGCGCGCTCGTTCTGGGTGGAGAAGCGCTTGTTCCACCATTCCTCCGTCCTTCCCGCGGGACGGACTGCCGAGTAGTCGGGCGCGAACGAGCACGCGTACAGGATCGCGATGATTGCGGGAAGGAGTCGTATTCCGCGGGCATTTCGCATGGTCATTCTCCCTTCAAGAGGATCGACCGCATGAGCTGCGGCCTTCTTCCCGATAGGGCATTATTTTCGCCCGGTCAAGTTCAATTTACATGCAGAACCGGCGGAAACCATGGCGGCAAGTATGACTTGTTGCCGCGACGGCAAAGTTCCCGCCCGCGGCGTTCACGCGGGGAATGCCCGTCGGCCCTCAAAATATTCCCCGAGGACCACGCTTATGAACAGGCCCCTTAAAAAACTTGAGCGCGCACCCTCCGGCGCGCGCCCAGTATTGACTCGATTGAAGATTTTTTACGGATCGCGCCGACCGTCACGTCGCCGCCGCATACGCCACGGGGTCCAGGGGCGAGCCCGCGGGGAAAACGCGCGCCGCGAGCTCCCGGTCGATCATGAGCAGCCCCTCCTTGGAGTCGCCGATCCGCTTCATGTCCTCGAGGATCTTCGTGGCGTTCGCCTCCTCCTCGATCTGCTCGTTAACGAACCAGTTCATGATGGGCTCGGCGGCATAGTCCTTCGACTCGCGCACCACGCCCATCACGTCGTTGATCTTCGCGGTGATGAACTGCTCGTGCTCAAGCGTGTCCTTCCATGCCTCCAGCGGGGAGGCCCAGCCCGTCTTGAGCTGTTTCAGGTCTTTCAAAACGACCTGTCCGCCCCGGTCGTTGATGTGATCGAAGAATTTCATCGCGTGGATCATCTCCTCGTGCGCCTGGCACCTCATCCAGTGCGCCATGCCTTCCAGGTTCTGCGAATGGAAATACGCTACCATGGAGAGGTATATGTAATAGGATTCCATCTCGTTCTTGATCTGCTCGTTCATGATGTCCCGGACCTTTTGTGGTATCATGCTCTTCTCCTGTTTGATTTGTATTTGCTCCCCGGCTGGTCTCGAGTGTATGCAGGGCCTACGGACAAAGTCAAGATTTTACCATCACCCTGGACCGGACCGGAGTTCATTGAATATACATAAAAATTAAAGGCTCATCAATTAAAGATTTGCGTAAAAAATCGTTACTGATAGTATTTCCGAAAATCATCCATGGAGACGGTTTATGGACAAGCTGACTGAAGAAATCAACGGCAAGGTAAAGGACGGGAAGATTCCCTGCCAGGAAGCCCTCGCGATAGCACAGAGGCTCTCTATTACCCCTGCAGCGGTTGGCAAAAAGCTTAATGAAATGAAGATAAAGATCAAGGGCTGCCAGCTCGGCTGCTTTTAAACTCACATTCCAGGAGGAACCACATGAAAAAGTTCGGACTCGGCGCGCTCGCGGTGTTTGTCGTACTGCTCGGCATTCTCTTTATCCGCATGAGCCTCTTCTCATCAAAGCAGGTCAAGGTTGATCCCGCGCCGGAAATCAGGATCGACGCGAAAAAGGCGGTCCAGAACTTCTCCCGCGCCATCCAGTTCAAGACCATCTCGCACCAGGACCACGCGAAGGTCGACAAAAACGAGTTTCTCGCGATGCACCAGTTCTTGAAGGAAGCGTTCCCCCGCGTCCACGAAACCCTCAAAAAGGAGACCGTGAGCGATCTCACGCTCTTCTATACCTGGAAGGGGAGCGATGACTCCCTCAAGCCCGCGCTGCTCATGGGCCACCTGGACGTGGTGCCCGTCGAGCCGGGCACCGAGGCCAACTGGACGCAGCCGCCCTTCTCCGGAAAGATCGCCGACGGCTTCATCTGGGGACGCGGCACGCTCGACATCAAGTCCGGCGTGATGGGCGTGCTCGAGGCGGTCGAGTACCTCCTCGCGAAGGGATTCAAGCCCAGGCGGACCGTCTACCTCGCCTTCTCGCACGACGAGGAGATTGGCGGCAAGAACGGCAACGGGAAGATCGCGGAGATGCTCGCCGCGCGCGGTACCAAGCTCGAGTTCGTCCTCGACGAGGGCGGCTTTATCACCGATGGCATTATATCCGGAATAAAGAACAAGGCAGCGCTGGTCGGCGTTGCGGAGAAGGGCTATCTTACCCTTGAGCTCACCGTTACGGCCGAGGGTGGGCACTCATCCATGCCTCCACGCGAAACCGCTGTCGGAATATTATGTTCTGGGATAGCCAAGATCGAACAAAACCAGTTTCCGTTTGAGATAAAGGCTCCTGCGAAATGGATGTTTGATACTCTTGGACCGGAGATGCCGTTTGGCAACAAGATCGCGCTTGCAAACCTGTGGCTGCTTGAAGGCCTAGTAAAATCCCAGCTGACAAAATCCTTATCAATGGCAGCCATGCTCCATACTACCATCGCCCCAACCATGCTCCAGGGAAGTATAAAAGAAAATGTCCTCGCTTCCAAAGCCGTGGGCATAGTGAACTTCCGCCTCGCTCCGGGCGACACCTGTGACAGCGTGACAGAACACGTTAAGAAGAGCATCAACGATTCCCGTGTTCAGATCAAGCCCTTGCAGGCTGATAATCCGTCCCAAATATCCGACCGCAGTTCACTCGGATATAAAAACATTGAAAAGACGATCCGTCAGGTGTTTCCTGACACTTATGTCGCGCCGTATCTGGTCATGGGAGCGACCGATTCGCGCCATTACGCGAACGTCACCGATTCCATTTTCCGCTTCTCGCCGTCAATAAACAAGCCCGAAGACATCGCCCGCCTGCACGGCACGAACGAGCGCATGAGCACGGCCAATTACGAGCAGCTCATCAAATTCTATATCCAGCTCATACAGAACGCCGACGCGAAGTGACGGCGCTGGCCCCGGGGGGCTCATCGGCGTCATGAAGCGTCTATCTTTGAAAGAGCGCGCGCGGACACTCGGCATCGAGGTCCGCGCGCTTTATTTTGCGCTCCGCGATCCCCGCACGCCGTGGTACACGCGGGCGCTTTGCTTCGCCGTCGCCGCCTACGCGCTCTCGCCCATCGACCTCATTCCGGACTTCATCCCCGTGCTCGGGTATCTTGACGACCTGGTCATCCTTCCGCTGGGCATCGCCGCGGCGCGCGCCCTCGTTCCCGCTGACGTGATGAAGGAGTGCAGGGAAAAGGCGCGAACGGCAGGGGGACCGA